>NZ_CP019952.1:0-152500 GCF_002021815.1 Pseudomonas parafulva | reverse complement strand
AAATTCCACCACCCTCTACCGTACTCTAGCTTGCCAGTTTTGGATGCAGTTCCCAGGTTGAGCCCGGGGCTTTCACATCCAACTTAACAAACCACCTACGCGCGCTTTACGCCCAGTAATTCCGATTAACGCTTGCACCCTCTGTATTACCGCGGCTGCTGGCACAGAGTTAGCCGGTGCTTATTCTGTCGGTAACGTCAAAATTGCAGAGTATTAATCTACAACCCTTCCTCCCAACTTAAAGTGCTTTACAATCCGAAGACCTTCTTCACACACGCGGCATGGCTGGATCAGGCTTTCGCCCATTGTCCAATATTCCCCACTGCTGCCTCCCGTAGGAGTCTGGACCGTGTCTCAGTTCCAGTGTGACTGATCATCCTCTCAGACCAGTTACGGATCGTCGCCTTGGTGAGCCATTACCTCACCAACAAGCTAATCCGACCTAGGCTCATCTGATAGCGCAAGGCCCGAAGGTCCCCTGCTTTCTCCCGTAGGACGTATGCGGTATTAGCGTTCCTTTCGAAACGTTGTCCCCCACTACCAGGCAGATTCCTAGGCATTACTCACCCGTCCGCCGCTGAATCAAGGAGCAAGCTCCCGTCATCCGCTCGACTTGCATGTGTTAGGCCTGCCGCCAGCGTTCAATCTGAGCCATGATCAAACTCTTCAGTTCAATACTGCTTGGGTTTTTAAGAAACCCTAAACTTGGCTCAGCAATCTCAAATGACTATGTGATTTCTCGCATGGCCACTTGTGATGCTGATAATCTTTCTGACTATCAGTCCGTACTCACAAGCACCCACACGAATTGCTTGATTCGATTTGTTAAAGAGCGTTTGGCCGAGAGTGCTTCGTCTCAACCGAGGCGCGCATTCTACGCTTTCCTCATTGCCTGTCAAGCGTTTATTTTGAAGTATTTTCGAAAAAATCGTTTAACTTCAACCACTTAACTCGCCTCGATCTCTCGCTGCGGGAGGTGAATAATACAGCATTCAAAAACGCTGTCAACCACCATTTTCCTACCGCTGGCTGGCTGCGTGGCCTACCAGGAAAAGCAAGAGCTTCTACTTAAAGACAAAACCCCTACCTGCATACGCAGATAGGGGTTTTGCGAAATGAATCTTGACGATGACCTACTCTCACATGGGGAAACCCCACACTACCATCGGCGATGCATCGTTTCACTACTGAGTTCGGGATGGGATCAGGTGGTTCCAATGCTCTATGGTCGTCAAGAAATTCTGTAGCCAGAATGTCCTGTTGGACAGCCCAGCGAATCCGGATATGTGATGTTTGTGATGTGTTGCGAACTTTCGGTTCATGTCATCTTCACCACCGCAATCTGCAGAAGCAAATTGCTTGGGTGTTATATGGTCAAGCCTCACGGGCAATTAGTATTGGTTAGCTCAACGCCTCACAGCGCTTACACACCCAACCTATCAACGTCGTAGTCTTCGACGGCCCTTTAGGGGATTCAAGATCCCAGTGAGATCTCATCTTGAGGCAAGTTTCCCGCTTAGATGCTTTCAGCGGTTATCTCTTCCGAACATAGCTACCCGGCAATGCCACTGGCGTGACAACCGGAACACCAGAGGTTCGTCCACTCCGGTCCTCTCGTACTAGGAGCAGCCCCTCTCAAATCTCAAACGTCCACGGCAGATAGGGACCGAACTGTCTCACGACGTTCTAAACCCAGCTCGCGTACCACTTTAAATGGCGAACAGCCATACCCTTGGGACCGGCTTCAGCCCCAGGATGTGATGAGCCGACATCGAGGTGCCAAACACCGCCGTCGATATGAACTCTTGGGCGGTATCAGCCTGTTATCCCCGGAGTACCTTTTATCCGTTGAGCGATGGCCCTTCCATACAGAACCACCGGATCACTAAGACCTACTTTCGTACCTGCTCGACGTGTGTGTCTCGCAGTCAAGCGCGCTTTTGCCTTTATACTCTACGACCGATTTCCGACCGGTCTGAGCGCACCTTCGTACTCCTCCGTTACTCTTTGGGAGGAGACCGCCCCAGTCAAACTACCCACCATACACTGTCCTCGATCCGGATAACGGACCTGAGTTAGAACCTCAAAGTTGCCAGGGTGGTATTTCAAGGATGGCTCCATGAGAACTGGCGTCCCCACTTCAAAGCCTCCCACCTATCCTACACAAGCAAATTCAAAGTCCAGTGCAAAGCTATAGTAAAGGTTCACGGGGTCTTTCCGTCTAGCCGCGGATACACTGCATCTTCACAGCGATTTCAATTTCACTGAGTCTCGGGTGGAGACAGCGCCGCCATCGTTACGCCATTCGTGCAGGTCGGAACTTACCCGACAAGGAATTTCGCTACCTTAGGACCGTTATAGTTACGGCCGCCGTTTACCGGGGCTTCGATCAAGAGCTTCGCTTGCGCTAACCCCATCAATTAACCTTCCGGCACCGGGCAGGCGTCACACCCTATACGTCCACTTTCGTGTTTGCAGAGTGCTGTGTTTTTAATAAACAGTCGCAGCGGCCTGGTATCTTCGACCAGCAAAAGCTTACGGGGCAAGCCCTTCACCTTCGCCGGCGCACCTTCTCCCGAAGTTACGGTGCCATTTTGCCTAGTTCCTTCACCCGAGTTCTCTCAAGCGCCTTGGTATTCTCTACCTAACCACCTGTGTCGGTTTGGGGTACGGTTCCCAGTTATCTGAAGCTTAGGAGCTTTTCTTGGAAGCATGGTATCAACCACTTCATCGCCTAAAGGCAACTCGTCATCAGCTCTCGGCCTTGAAATCCCGGATTTGCCTAAGATTTCAGCCTACCACCTTAAACCTGGACAACCAACGCCAGGCTGGCCTAACCTTCTCCGTCCCTCCATCGCAATAACTGGAAGTACAGGAATATTAACCTGTTTTCCATCGACTACGCTTTTCAGCCTCGCCTTAGGGACCGACTAACCCTGCGTCGATTAACGTTGCGCAGGAAACCTTGGTCTTTCGGCGTGCGAGTTTTTCACTCGCATTGTCGTTACTCATGTCAGCATTCGCACTTCTGATACCTCCAGCAAGCTTCTCAACTCACCTTCACAGGCTTACAGAACGCTCCTCTACCGCATCACCATAAGGTGATACCCGTAGCTTCGGTGCATGGTTTGAGCCCCGTTACATCTTCCGCGCAGGCCGACTCGACTAGTGAGCTATTACGCTTTCTTTAAAGGGTGGCTGCTTCTAAGCCAACCTCCTAGCTGTCTAAGCCTTCCCACATCGTTTCCCACTTAACCATGACTTTGGGACCTTAGCTGACGGTCTGGGTTGTTTCCCTTTTCACGACGGACGTTAGCACCCGCCGTGTGTCTCCCATGCTCGGCACTTGTAGGTATTCGGAGTTTGCATCGGTTTGGTAAGTCGGGATGACCCCCTAGCCGAAACAGTGCTCTACCCCCTACAGTGATACATGAGGCGCTACCTAAATAGCTTTCGAGGAGAACCAGCTATCTCCGAGCTTGATTAGCCTTTCACTCCGATCCACAGGTCATCCGCTAACTTTTCAACGGTAGTCGGTTCGGTCCTCCAGTCAGTGTTACCTAACCTTCAACCTGCCCATGGATAGATCGCCCGGTTTCGGGTCTATACCCAGCGACTAAACGCCCTATTAAGACTCGCTTTCGCTACGCCTCCCCTATTCGGTTAAGCTCGCCACTGAATATAAGTCGCTGACCCATTATACAAAAGGTACGCAGTCACCTAACAAAGTAGGCTCCCACTGCTTGTACGCATACGGTTTCAGGTTCTATTTCACTCCCCTCTCCGGGGTTCTTTTCGCCTTTCCCTCACGGTACTGGTTCACTATCGGTCAGTCAGTAGTATTTAGCCTTGGAGGATGGTCCCCCCATATTCAGACAAAGTTTCTCGTGCTCCGTCCTACTCGATTTCATTGATAAGAGATTTTCGTGTACGGGGCTATCACCCACTATGGCTGCACTTTCCAGAGCATTCCACTAATCTCAAATCAACTTAAGGGCTGGTCCCCGTTCGCTCGCCACTACTAAGGGAATCTCGGTTGATTTCTTTTCCTCAGGGTACTTAGATGTTTCAGTTCCCCTGGTTCGCCTCTTGCACCTATGTATTCAGTACAAGATAACCAGCTTGTGCTGGCTGGGTTCCCCCATTCAGAGATCTCTGGATCACAGTCTGTTTGCCGACTCCCCAAAGCTTTTCGCAGGCTACCACGTCTTTCATCGCCTCTGACTGCCAAGGCATCCACCGTATGCGCTTCTTCACTTGACCATATAACCCCAAGCAATCTGGTTATACTGTGAAGACGACATTCGCCGAAAATTCGCACGTCGCTCTTACGAGCAGAACTCACAAATTTTACCTTAGCCTGAATTCCAGCAGTGAAACTGGTCTTCAGTCTATTTCTATCACATATCCGAATTTTTAAAGAACGATCTGACAAAAGTCAGAAATCAACATTCACACCGGAATGTTCATTTCTGATTTCTCATCAGCAAATGAATCAAGCAATTCGTGTGGGAGCTCATCAGCAGGCTGATGTCGTCGATTAAGGAGGTGATCCAGCCGCAGGTTCCCCTACGGCTACCTTGTTACGACTTCACCCCAGTCATGAATCACACCGTGGTAACCGTCCTCCCGAAGGTTAGACTAGCTACTTCTGGTGCAACCCACTCCCATGGTGTGACGGGCGGTGTGTACAAGGCCCGGGAACGTATTCACCGCGACATTCTGATTCGCGATTACTAGCGATTCCGACTTCACGCAGTCGAGTTGCAGACTGCGATCCGGACTACGATCGGTTTTGTGAGATTAGCTCCACCTCGCGGCTTGGCAACCCTCTGTACCGACCATTGTAGCACGTGTGTAGCCCAGGCCGTAAGGGCCATGATGACTTGACGTCATCCCCACCTTCCTCCGGTTTGTCACCGGCAGTCTCCTTAGAGTGCCCACCATAACGTGCTGGTAACTAAGGACAAGGGTTGCGCTCGTTACGGGACTTAACCCAACATCTCACGACACGAGCTGACGACAGCCATGCAGCACCTGTGTCAGAGTTCCCGAAGGCACCCATCCATCTCTGGAAAGCTCTCTGCATGTCAAGGCCTGGTAAGGTTCTTCGCGTTGCTTCGAATTAAACCACATGCTCCACCGCTTGTGCGGGCCCCCGTCAATTCATTTGAGTTTTAACCTTGCGGCCGTACTCCCCAGGCGGTCAACTTAATGCGTTAGCTGCGCCACTAAAATCTCAAGGATTCCAACGGCTAGTTGACATCGTTTACGGCGTGGACTACCAGGGTATCTAATCCTGTTTGCTCCCCACGCTTTCGCACCTCAGTGTCAGTATCAGTCCAGGTGGTCGCCTTCGCCACTGGTGTTCCTTCCTATATCTACGCATTTCACCGCTACACAGGAAATTCCACCACCCTCTACCGTACTCTAGCTTGCCAGTTTTGGATGCAGTTCCCAGGTTGAGCCCGGGGCTTTCACATCCAACTTAACAAACCACCTACGCGCGCTTTACGCCCAGTAATTCCGATTAACGCTTGCACCCTCTGTATTACCGCGGCTGCTGGCACAGAGTTAGCCGGTGCTTATTCTGTCGGTAACGTCAAAATTGCAGAGTATTAATCTACAACCCTTCCTCCCAACTTAAAGTGCTTTACAATCCGAAGACCTTCTTCACACACGCGGCATGGCTGGATCAGGCTTTCGCCCATTGTCCAATATTCCCCACTGCTGCCTCCCGTAGGAGTCTGGACCGTGTCTCAGTTCCAGTGTGACTGATCATCCTCTCAGACCAGTTACGGATCGTCGCCTTGGTGAGCCATTACCTCACCAACAAGCTAATCCGACCTAGGCTCATCTGATAGCGCAAGGCCCGAAGGTCCCCTGCTTTCTCCCGTAGGACGTATGCGGTATTAGCGTTCCTTTCGAAACGTTGTCCCCCACTACCAGGCAGATTCCTAGGCATTACTCACCCGTCCGCCGCTGAATCAAGGAGCAAGCTCCCGTCATCCGCTCGACTTGCATGTGTTAGGCCTGCCGCCAGCGTTCAATCTGAGCCATGATCAAACTCTTCAGTTCAATACTGCTTGGGTTTTTAAGAAACCCTAAACTTGGCTCAGCAATCTCAAATGACTATGTGATTTCTCGCATGGCCACTTGTGATGCTGATAATCTTTCTGACTATCAGTCCGTACTCACAAGCACCCACACGAATTGCTTGATTCGATTTGTTAAAGAGCGTTTGGCTGAGCGTGTTTCGTCTCAACCGAGGCGCGCATTCTACGCTTTCCTCATTGCCTGTCAAGCGTTTATTTTGAAGTTTATTTCGAGAAACTCGTTCAACTTCAAACACTTGACTCGCTTCGATCTCTCGTAGCGGGAGGCGAATTCTACAGCGTTTCAACACGCTGTCAACCTTCTTCTCAACCGCTGCCGGTCTGTTCGATCGTAGCCCTTACAGCACCACCTGAACTAGCTAACCCATTGAATCTCAAGGAGTTTCGCGTTCCGATGTCGCTGGAAGTGGGGCGCATTATAAGGGGATTCGAAACCGCGTCAACCTTTAATTTCATATAAATCAAAAGCAAAGCGGGGGGCTGCCGCCCCCCGCTTATCTATAGATGCAATGACCCGCTAGATCACCCCGGCCACCCGCAGTCGCTCCACTTCGGAATCCGGCACACTTAGCAGCGTCTTCAATACGCTCTCCGTATGCTCACCCAGAAGCGGTGGCGCATGCCTGTACTCAACAGGCGTCTGCGACAAGCGAATCGGCGAAGCGACCTGGGGCACTGTCCCCGCCAGCGGGTGCGCCATGGTCACCGCCAGTTCTCGCGCCATTACCTGGGGATCACTAAACACCTGCGCCAGGTCGTTGACGGGCCCGCACGGCACACCTACTGCTTCCAGATCACTCACCCACTGCGCCGTCGTTCTGAATACCGTCACCTGGCGGATCAAAGGCACTAGTTCGCCTCTATTGGCCACACGCGCCTTATTAGTAGCGAACCGCGGATCATCCGCCCACTGAGCATTTCCAGCCACCTCTGCAAACTTGCGAAACTGGCCATCGTTGCCCACGGTGAGAATGAAATCGCCATCGGCCGTGGGAAAGTCCTGATAAGGCACGATATTCGGATGCGCATTGCCGAGTCGCCGCGGCGGCGCGCCCGTTGTCAGGTAATTCATCGCCTGATTGGCCAGGCACGCCACCTGGACATCCAGCAGGGCCATGTCGATGTGCTGACCTTCACCACGCTGCTCCCGATGAGACAGTGCCGCCAGAATCGCCACCGTCGAATACAGCCCGGTAAGAATGTCCGTCAGCGCCACCCCAACCTTCACAGGCCCCGCACCCACCTCACCCTCCGGCAGCCCTGTCAGGCTCATGAGCCCCCCAAGCCCCTGAATCATGAAGTCATAGCCCGCACGCTGCGCGTAGGGACCTGTCTGCCCGAACCCGGTGATCGAACAGTAGATGAGCTTCGGATTGACAGCCTTCAGGCTGGGATAATCCAACCCATAGCCCGCCAAGCCACCTACCTTGAAGTTTTCAATGACGATATCGCTCTTGGCAGCCAACTCGCGAATCAGTCGCTGGCCATCGGCCTGGGTAAAGTCGATCGTGATCGAACGCTTGTTGCGGTTGGCCGCCAAATAATAGGCCGCCTCGCCGGTACTGCCACCCTCGCTGTCCTTGAGATAAGGCGGCCCCCACGCCCGCGTGTCATCCCCCTTACCTGGGCGCTCGACCTTGATTACATCGGCACCCAGGTCCGCAAGGATCTGACCAGCCCATGGCCCCGCCAGTACCCGTGACAGATCCAGCACGCGTAGATGCGAAAGCGCTCCCATGACCGCCTCCTTATCAATAGAAAGCCTGGATACCCGTCTGCGCACGCCCCAGTATCAGAGCATGCACGTCATGGGTGCCTTCGTAGGTATTCACCACCTCAAGGTTCACCAGATGACGCGCCACGCCGAATTCGTCCGAGATGCCATTACCGCCCAACATGTCACGCGCCATGCGGGCGATGTCCAGCGCCTTGCCACATGAGTTGCGCTTCATGATCGACGTGATCTCGACAGCAGCCGTGCCCTCATCCTTCATGCGCCCCAAGCGCAAGCAGCCTTGCAGCGCCAAGGTGATCTCGGTCTGCATGTCGGCCAGCTTCTTCTGAATCAGCTGGTTGGCCGCCAGCGGCCTGCCAAACTGCTGCCGGTCCAGGGTGTACTGCCGCGCTGTGTGCCAGCAGGCCTCGGCAGCGCCTAGCGCTCCCCAGGAAATCCCGTAGCGCGCAGAGTTCAGGCAAGTAAAAGGCCCCTTGAGCCCGCGCACCTCAGGGAACATGTTCTCCTCGGGCACAAACACGTTGTCCATCACAATCTCACCCGTCACGGAGGCGCGCAGCCCGACCTTGCCATGAATGGCCGGTGCACTCAGGCCCTCCCAGCCCTTTTCCAAAACGAAACCGCGGATGTCACCTGCATCATCCTTGCCCCATACCACGAACACATCAGCGATAGGACTGTTGGTGATCCACATCTTGCTACCGGTCAAGCGATAGCCGCCCTCGACTTTCCGGGCACGCGTGACCATCGACCCCGGGTCCGACCCATGGTTGGGCTCAGTAAGGCCAAAGCAACCAATCCACTCGCCACTGGCCAGCTTGGGCAAGTACTTCTGCTTCTGTGCTTCGGAGCCAAATTCATTGATCGGCACCATCACCAGCGACGACTGCACGCTCATCATCGAGCGATACCCCGAGTCGATGCGCTCTACCTCGCGAGCAATGAGCCCGTAACACACGTAGTTCAGACCGCTCCCACCGTACTGCTCCGGAATCGTGGCGCCCAGCAGCCCCACTTCACCCATCTCACGAAAGATCGCTGTATCTGTCTTCTCATGACGGAACGCTTCAAGCACACGCGGAGCCAGCTTGTCCTGGGCGAACTGATAGGCACTGTCTCGAACCATGCGCTCCTCTTCAGTGAGCTGTTGATCCAGCAAGAGGGGGTCGATCCAGCTAAAGCTTGCTTTGGCGGCCATGAGTGCATTTCTCCCAGAACGGTGGATGACGTATGCCGTGATCCTAGGCCGGGCAAACGGCGAGGACAAACGACGTTTGTGCACCCAGGAGTGCTATTTTCTCACTCATAAATAAGTGAAAACCCAAAAATCGATCATCCACGAGTGAGGGATAGGCATGCGTCGGAAGATACCCAGCACTACCGCCCTGGTTTGCTTCGAGGCTGCCGCACGCCACGAAAGCTTCACCAAGGCTGCCCAGGAACTGTCGCTGACCCAAGGCGCTGTGTGCAGGCAGATCGGCAGCCTTGAGGGCTTTTTGAACGTCGAGTTGTTCCGCCGCTCACACCGGGGCGTGAAGCTAACCGAGGCAGGGCTGTCCTACAGCCGGCAAGTGGCGGCGCAACTCGATGCGGTAGAGCGCGATACGCTGTCGGTGATGCGTCAGCAGGGCGCCAGCGTGATCGAGCTTGCAGTGGTGCCCACGTTCGGCACTCAATGGTTGCTGCCGCGCTTGATGGATTTCCAGCAGCGCCAACCCGATGTCACGGTCAACCTGACCAATCGCACAAGGCCTTTCCTATTTGCCGATACCAGCTTCGATGCCGCCATCTACTTTGGTGACGGTGATTGGTCAGGCACTCGGTCGCACAGGCTGATGGGTGAAAATCCTGTCCCTGTCTGCAGCCCCGCATTGCTCGGTGGCAGGCAAACCCTCCAGGCTCACGACATTGCACAACTCCCCCTGCTGCAGCAAAGCACCCGGCCCTATGCGTGGCGCCAGTGGTTCAGTAGCGTCGGCATTTCTGTAGCAACCGACATGACCGGCCCCCGCCTTGAGCTTTTTTCAATGCTCGCACAAGCGGCCATGCACGCAATGGGGGTCGCGCTCATTCCACCCTTTCTGATTCAACGCGAGCTCGGCGAGGGTAGGTTGGTGGTCGCTAACAGGCATGTTCTACGTAGCGACAGGGCCTACTATCTGATGATTCCGGAGCGCAAGGTCGAATCGACCACGCTGGATGCATTTCGTGAATGGCTAGTGGCGCAGGCGGCGAACTTCGCGGACACCAAAGAAAGCTGACCCCGTAGTCAATTATAATTTACACCTACAGATATAATTATCTGTCGCATTTAAATAACCATATTGCAATGCTTCTGACGGTGATAAAGTGCTCCCGCGTTCTTTAATCAGGACTCTGTTTGCGACATTCGCCTGCCTACACGCGAAAAATTCAGATTTTCCGCTGAAAATCGCCATAACCTGGCGAATAAAGATGCTTGAGCGCTTGTGACAGATTAGCTGCGACATCTGGTCACATGGTGACTTGTAGTTATTGTTTGGTTTCGCTCCAAATTCTATTGAAGCCCGTTCGGTTCGTCTGCAAAATGCTGTGCCCGCCCAGGATTGGGCGGTAAGGCCCTTAGCCGCTCCGGCGCACCCTACGAAGTGCGCTGGCCTCAAAAATATAAAAAAGGTCATCGCAGGAGAAATAGTCGTGCACATTGGTGTTCCGCTCGAGACGCAGGCCGGCGAGACAAGGGTCGCCGCGACGCCTGAAACCATCAAGAAACTGATAGGTCAGGGTCATCAGGTTACGGTCCAGCAAGGCGCTGGGGTCAATGCCAGCATTCCGGACAGCGCCTATGAAGCTGTCGGTGCCCGCCTAGGCTCGGCGGCTGAAGCCTATGGCGCGCAGTTGGTGCTCAAGGTAGTCGCGCCAACCGATGATGAACTGGCGCTGATGAGCAGCGGCAGCCTTCTGGTCGGCATGCTCAACCCGTTCAACAACGACGTTATCGCCAAAATGGCCGCGCGCGGCCTCACGGCTTTTGCGCTGGAGGCCGCGCCCCGAACTTCCCGGGCACAAAGCCTTGACGTGCTTTCGTCCCAAGCCAACATCGCCGGCTACAAGGCTGTATTGCTGGCCGCGCATCACTATCCGCGCTTCATGCCGATGCTGATGACAGCCGCCGGCACGGTGAAGGCCGCGCGCGTCTTGATCCTGGGGGCAGGGGTGGCGGGGCTGCAAGCGATTGCGACGGCCAAGCGTCTTGGCGCCGTCATCGAGGCATCGGACGTGCGCCCTGCGGTGAAGGAGCAGATCGAATCGCTCGGTGCCAAGTTCATCGATGTACCGTACGAGACCGATGAGGAGCGCGACTGCGCCCAAGGCGTCGGCGGCTACGCAAGGCCCATGCCGGCAAGCTGGATGCAGCGCCAGGCTCAGGCCGTACACGAGCGCGCTCGGCAAGCAGACATCGTCATTACCACCGCACTGATCCCGGGCCGCAAGGCGCCTACCCTGTTGAGCGCCGACACGGTTGCCCAGATGAAATCAGGTTCGGTGGTCATCGACCTGGCAGCGGCCCAAGGCGGCAACTGTCCATTGACCGTGGCCGACGAGGTCGTGCATGCCCATGGTGTCACCATCGTAGGCCCAACGAACCTGCCAGCCCTGGTCGCAGCGGACGCTTCGGCCCTTTACGCACGCAACCTGCTGGACTTCACGAAACTGCTGTTCGACAAGGACGGCGCCCTGACCATCAACCTCGAAGACGACATTGTCGCGGCCTGCCTGATGTGCCGCGACGGTCAAATCGTCCGCAAGAACGGCTGAGGAGCACGACAAATGGAAGACATGCTGATTTCCCATGGCATTTATAACCTCATCATTTTCGTGCTGGCCATTTATGTGGGTTATCACGTGGTCTGGAACGTCACACCGGCCTTGCACACCCCGCTGATGGCAGTCACCAACGCAATATCGGCCATCGTTATCGTTGGTGCCATGCTCGCCGCTGCGCTGACGGTCACACCTGCCGGAAAGGTGATGGGCACGCTCGCCGTGGCCCTGGCTGCAGTCAACGTGTTTGGCGGGTTCCTGGTCACCCGCCGCATGCTTGAAATGTTCAAGAAAAAGGTCAAGAACGAGGGGCAGAAGTCAGCATGAGCATGAATCTGGTAACGCTTCTGTATCTGGTCGCTTCGGTGTGTTTCATCCAGGCGCTCAAGGGCCTGTCCCATCCCACTACATCCCGGCGCGGCAACCTGTTCGGCATGATCGGCATGGGTATCGCGATCCTCACCACGGTCGGCCTCATCTATAAGCTCGGCGCTGAGCTGGCCACGGCCGGTATCGGCTATGTGATCGTCGGGTTGTTGGTGGGCGGCACCGCGGGCTCAGTGATGGCCAAACGGGTCGAGATGACCAAGATGCCTGAGCTGGTCGCCTTCATGCACAGCATGATCGGCCTTGCTGCGGTATTCATCGCCATTGCCGCGGTGCTCGAGCCCCAGTCGATGGGCATCGTCGCCGCCATCAGCGATTCGATCCCTACGGGCAACCGCCTGGAGCTGTTCCTGGGGGCAGCCATTGGTGCCATTACTTTCTCGGGCTCGGTGATCGCCTTCGGCAAGCTGTCGGGCAAATACAAGTTCCGCCTGTTCCAGGGTGCGCCGGTACAGTTTGCCGGTCAGCACAAGCTCAACCTCATTCTCGGCCTGACTACCATTGCGCTGGGGCTGCTGTTCACCTTCACCGGCCACTACAGCGCCTTCACCCTCATGCTGGTTCTGGCGTTCATCATGGGCGTGCTGATCATCATCCCGATCGGCGGGGCGGACATGCCGGTAGTGGTGTCGATGCTCAACAGCTACTCGGGCTGGGCGGCGGCAGGGATCGGCTTCTCGCTGAACAACTCCATGTTGATCATCGCCGGTTCGCTGGTAGGCTCGTCCGGGGCGATTCTGTCCTACATCATGTGCAAGGCCATGAACCGCTCGTTCTTCAATGTCATCCTGGGCGGCTTTGGTGGTGATGCCGAAGCTGGCGCTGCCCAAGGGTCCACGGAGCAGCGCCCGGTGAAATCCGGTTCGGCCGACGATGCGACCTTCCTGCTCAGCAACGCCGACAGCGTGATCATCGTTCCCGGCTATGGCCTGGCCGTAGCCCGCGCCCAGCACGCACTCAAGGAACTGACCGAGAAGCTCACGCACAACGGCGTCACCGTCAAATACGCCATTCACCCGGTGGCAGGACGCATGCCCGGGCACATGAACGTGCTGTTGGCAGAAGCCGAAGTACCCTACGATCAAGTGTTCGAGATGGAAGACATCAATGCCGAGTTCGGCCAGGCCGACGTAGTCCTGGTATTGGGCGCAAACGACGTGGTCAACCCGGCCGCCAAGAATGACCCCAAGTCACCCATTGCCGGCATGCCGATTCTCGAAGCCTTCAAAGCCAAGACCATCATCGTCAACAAGCGCTCCATGGCCAGCGGCTACGCCGGCCTGGACAACGAGCTGTTCTACCTCGACAAGACCATGATGGTATTCGGCGATGCCAAGAAGGTCATCGAAGACATGGTCAAGGCCGTGGAGTGAGGCAGGTTCGGTTCTGACCCTATGAACGAGAAGCCTTGGTCGGTAACGGCCAGGGCTTTTTCATTTATTGATCCGGATCAACGGCCATGTAGCGGCGAGGGTAATACGACCATGGTCGCGGGACGGCACCGGTCTAAATCACTAGACTGCGCTGCAGTAGCTTAGTAGCCCGAGATAACAATCCATGTACCGTGATCGCATCCGCTTGTCCTCCCTGCATAGCAAGGTAATGAGTGCGGCCGACGCCGCTGGCCTGATCGAGGACGGCATGACCGTCGGCATGAGCGGCTTCACCCGCGCCGGTGAAGCCAAGGCCGTCCCCCACGCGCTGGCCGAACGCGCCAAGCAGTCGCCACTGCAAATCAGCCTGATGACCGGCGCGAGCCTTGGCAACGACCTGGACAAACAGCTGACCGAAGCCGGTGTACTGGCCCGCCGCATGCCATTCCAGGTGGACAGTACGCTGCGCAAGGCCATCAACGATGGCAAGGTCATGTTCATCGACCAGCACCTGTCGGAGACCGTCGAGCAACTGCGCAACCAGCAACTGAAGCTGCCCGACATTGCCGTGATCGAAGCGGTGGCCATCACCGAGCAGGGGCATATTGTGCCGACCACCTCGGTTGGCAACTCGGCAAGCTTTGCGATCTTTGCCAAGAAAGTGATCGTCGAGATCAATTTGTCGCACAACCCGAATCTGGAAGGGCTGCACGACATCTATATACCTACATATCGTCCTACTCGTACGCCCATCCCATTGGTTAAGGTAGACGACCGCATCGGCAGTACCGCCATTGCCATCGACCCTGCCAAGATCGTGGGCATCGTCATCAGTGACCAGCCCGATTCGCCCTCGACGGTGCTGCCACCCGATGACGAAACCCAAGGCATTGCCGACCACCTGATCAGCTTCCTGAAGAAAGAGGTGGAAGCAGGGCGCATGACCAACCGGTTGGGCCCCTTGCAGGCGGGGATCGGCAGCATTGCCAACGCCGTGATGTGCGGGCTCATCGACTCGCCGTTCGAAGACCTGACCATGTACTCCGAGGTGCTGCAGGACTCCACCTTCGACTTGATCGATGCGGGCAAGCTGCGCTTCGCCTCCGGCAGCTCCATCACCCTGTCCAGTCGTCGCAACGCCGACGTGTTCGGCAACCTGGAAAAGTACAAGGACAAGCTGGTGCTGCGCCCGCAGGAAATCTCCAACCACCCCGAAGTGGTTCGGCGCCTTGGCATCATTGGTATCAACACTGCCCTGGAGTTCGACCTCTATGGCAACGTCAACTCCACGCATGTCTGCGGCACCCGAATGATGAACGGCATTGGGGGTTCCGGCGACTTCGCCCGTAATGCACACCTGGCCGTATTCGTGACCAAGTCGATTGCCAAGGGCGGCGCCATCTCGAGTGTGGTCCCTATGGTCAGCCATGTGGACCATACCGAGCATGACGTGGACATTCTGGTCACCGAGCAAGGTCTGGCCGACTTGCGCGGCCTGGCTCCTCGGGAACGTGCCAGGGCGATCATCGACAACTGCGTGCACCCTGACTATCGCGCGGCCTTGAACGACTACTTCGAGCGCGCTTGCCTGCGGGGCGGGCACACGCCGCACATCTTGCGTGAAGCGCTGGCATGGCATGAAAACCTCGAAGAAACAGGTCGCATGCTTGCCCTGTAACACGCTCTGAAGTACGCACAAACCTCAAAGGGTCGCTTAGCGACCCTTTTTTGCGTGCTCAACGAAACAGATACCAGCAAGACTCTATAGAACTGTACTACTGTACTGGTTTTTACACTCAAGCCTGTCAACGAGCCAAGCAAATTGTATAAACTTGCACCATATTTGTGCGCACCAGTACAGTTAAGTCACTTTCGAGTGCAACAGTAGCGTTACACAGTTAACTGGCTTGCCGTCTTTACCTGCAACTGTATCTACTGTTATGGACAAGAGGGGAGGATCATTGGCATCAGTTAAATCACTATCTAATGCCGCCATAAGCGGAAGGATGATCATCATGGAACGTACCCTCAGTTCCGGTCTGGTTTTTGAAAGCACCGCCAAGCAATCCAACGCTTCGTTCCCCCTGCGCGTAGCTTCCACTCTGCTGCTTTGGCAGCGTCGTATGGCCAGCCGTCGTCAACTGGCTCGCCTGGATGCACGCCTACTGGCAGACGCCGGTATCAGCGAATCGCAGCGCTACGAAGAGTTGAGCAAGCCTTTCTGGCGCTAATCGCCTGGGCCAGCCTGACTGGCAGCGTTAATCTCAAAAACCCGTCGCAGGGCCCTGCGACGGGTTTTTTGCTTCTGCTTTAAAGAAAATTCGCGCGAACGGTACAGTTCCTTCAATTTATTTATCAGGCATAACAGTTGAGCGGCGCTCTATCATTAACATCTTGATACAGCACAGCGTGATACGCTTCGCTTAACTGTCTGGTAGAACCGACTGTCATACCCTAGGCAAGGGCCGTTGCCCACGTTCCCAGCTGGATTTCCTTACACCAGGAGCTAACGTTCATGACCCGTAATTACCTCATTGGCGCTGCGCTGATGCTTGGCCTGGCTGGTACAGCCAGTGCCAGCAGTTTCGTCGTCACCACCGACACCGTGGTACGAGGCGTCGCTGCCTCTACCAACGCCACCTCCGATGCGTCTTCATCTTTGCGCGACAACAAAATCGTGCAAGCAGCCCGCGACGACGCCGCCAGCTTCGTCGCCAGCCAGGGCAGCATCCGAGGCGCCAAACTCGAAAGCGCGCTGGTTCACATCCGTGCCCAGGCACCTGCCTTGCACGCCAGCGACGAGCAGCTGGCTCAAGCCATCCTGGCTCTCTGAGTCAGCAGGCCGCCCCCAGCTGATCGCTCATGCGTTTTCTGCTATTACCCCTGCTCTGGATCGCAGGCATAGCCACGGCTCACGCGCTGGACACCACTACCCAAGGCCTGGTGATCTCGGGTTACGTCACGACCCAGGTCACCACTGCACCTTTTGATCGCAAGCTCATAAGCGCAGCGCGCGACGATGCGGCAGTGTTCGTTGCCACCGACGGTCGTGTGCGCGGCGCACGGCTTGAGGCAGCCCTTGAAGCCATTCGCGTGCATAAACCCGCGCGCTCTGCCAGCGACCTGGAACTGGCGCGAGCAATCCTCGTCGAATGAGTATCCTTTTCCTCCCAGTATTTTCGGAGATGCTCCATGCGTAAACCGCTGATTGCCGCTACTCTCGGCATGTTTCTGCTGGCCGACCTGGCCCAGGCCCAGACCTTGGTGGCCACCAGCAACATCATCGTGCGCGCCTTTGGCCGTTCGATCGACTTCACGTCAGATACCACGACATCCATTCGCGATTCCAAAGTGGTACGTGAAGCTCACGACGATGCAGCCAGCTTCGTAGCCAGTAACGGCGATATCCGTGGCGCGCAACTGGAAGCGGCGTTCACGACGTTGCGCGAGCGTGTACCGCAGGCACGCGATGCCAGTGATCAGGTATTGGCCGAAGCTATTCTCGCGCTGTGAAGTTACTGCGTGCCGGGTGGTTCGGCGGCCTTCTGACACTGCTTGGCACGCCCGCGCTCGCAGACTTGCACCTTGACCTGCAAACCGCCGACCTGACCCCGCAGCAGGTCAGCGCCAGCCAGGCGCTGCTCGACCAAGCGATGGCTAGCCTGCCACCCTCGTTCAAACAGCGGCTTGATCGCACCGTCAGCGTCAGTTGGAGCGACCAGATGCCGCCTGACGCCTACGGCCAGGCATCACTGGTATCCAGCTTGATGCTCAATCGGCGCCTGCTGCCAAGCCTTTCCGACGGCACCGCGACCACCGAGCTGACGCATCGGCCCCATGGCACTGTGCGCAACGAACTGTTGGCGACCGTGGTGCACGAGCTCACTCATATCTACGACCGCGCCCGGTTATGGCCGGGGGAACAGCATGCCGTGCTCACTCGATGCAACCGCCTGCAAGGCACTGTCGGGAACATCGGCCTGCCCGGAGAGTGTCGCGGCCAGGCGGGGCGACGGTTCACGCTCAGCGATGACCCACGTCTGTTGGACCTCGCCGGCTGGCCCCAGTACGTAGGCCGGCGCGGCGAACGCGAACAGCATAACGGCCAGTTCGTGCGCAGCCCCGACCGCTACGAGCTGAGCAGCCCGAAGGAATACGTCGCGGTCAATATGGAGTACTTCCTTCTCGACCCTAGCTATGGCTGTCGCCGCCCCGCGCTCAATCGGTACCTGACACAACATTTTGGCTGGAGCCCACCCCAGGACGCCTGCGCCAAGGGCCTGCCGTTCATCAATGCCGGTAGCGACTTCGCGCGCCAACCCCTGGGTGAAGTCGACCCCGAGCGGGTGTACGAGGTGGATTACCTGCTGGCCGAGGCCAACCAGAACCTGGTCAGCCGCTGGGGGCACAGCATGCTGCGCTTGGTCATCTGCAAACCCGGCCGGCCACGAGGCCCGGACTGCCGCCTGGATCTCGATCAAAGCCTGGTGCTCTCGTACCGCGCTTTCGTCAACGACGTCCAGTTGTCCAGTTGGGATGGGCTGGTCGGCGTCTACCCCTCGCGGTTGTTCGTGCTGCCGCTGGGGCAGGTCATCGATGAATACACCAAGACCGAACTGCGCAGCCTGGCCTCGGTGCCGCTCAAGCTCAATCGAGAGGAGATCGAGAACCTGGTCCGCCAGGCCGCCGAGATGCACTGGAGCTACGACGGCAACTACTGGTTCCTGTCCAATAACTGCGCGGTGGAATCGCTGAAGCTGCTGCGCAGCGGTACCGCCAACCCAAAACTCAACGACCTCGACAGCATCATGCCCAATGGCCTGCTGGCCGTGCTCGACGGGCGTGGGCTGGCTGACACCAGCGTGCTGGACGATCCGCGAGAGGCACTGCGCCTGGGCTACCGCTTCGACTCGTACCGCGACCGTTATCAGGCCATGTTCGACGTCCTGAAGAAGCAGCTGCCGGTGAAGCAGACCAAGGTGGAGGATTGGTTGGCCCTGGACGCCGAACAACGCAAGCCCTGGTTCGACCAGGCTGACCTGCGCACCAGTGCAGCCTTGCTGCTTCTGGAACAGGCGGGCCTGCGACGGCAACTGCTATTGGCCCAGGACGAGGTCAAGCAACGCTACCTCAATGCCGCAGCGCTCAAGGATGGCAGCGTCGACAAGGCCGATGCCACCCTCAAGCAGATGCTCGCCAACAGCGGTTTCCTGAGCCGCCCGGCTGAACTGCTCGATACCACCGGCTACGGGCTGCCGCAGCAAGCAGAGCGGGTTCACCTGGAAAAGGTCAGCAGCGAACGCCAGGCGCAGCTGCTGCGCTTGAGTACCAACCTGGACAAGGAGGTGAGGGCGCTACTGGAGCCTTCCCGTGCGAGCCAGATAGCGGCAGTCGAAGCCAACGTGAAGCACATTGGAGAGCATCTTCGCGCATTGCACAAGGCAGCGGGTGGGCTGCAGCTGTAGCGGCCACCACAGCCCACTCACGCGCCTTCCCTACCTTTTGTCACCCTTGTTCGAGCGAAAGCTGGCTGAAAGCTTGCGCGCATAGGATAGCCCCATTGCCGGCACAGACCGGTCAGCCAGGGCGAGGTACGTGCCCCGCCCGGCGCATCCAACAACAACAATGGTGATACCGATGCCTTTCCGTGCCCGACTTCTCTCAGTCTTGTTCGACCCACTCCACGCACAGCGTCCTGCACGCTGACCCGCCCGAACCGTCTTCTTTTTCGTCGCGCCTCGCCTGGAGTATTGCCATGCTGACCTTCCTCGGCTTCGCCATGGTCGTCACGTTCATGTACCTGATCATGACCAAGCGCCTGTCGGCCTTGATCGCGCTGATCCTTGTGCCCATTCTGTTCGCCATCTTCGGCGGTTTCGCCAGCAAGATCGGCCCCATGATGCTCGAGGGCATCAGCAAGCTGGCGCCCACCGGCGTCATGCTGATGTTCGCCATTCTCTACTTTGCCCTGATGATCGACTCCGGCCTTTTCGACCCTGCGGTGCGAAAGATCCTCAAGCTGGTCAAGGGCGACCCGCTCAAAGTGTCGGTAGGTACCGCCGTGCTGGCCCTGGTGGTATCGCTGGACGGTGACGGCGCCACCACCTACATGATCTGCTGTGCGGCCATGCTGCCCATGTACAGCCGCCTGGGCATGAGCCCGCGCATCATGGCGGGGCTCATCATTCTTGCCGGCGGGGTCATGAACATGACGCCATGGGGCGGGCCCACAGCGCGGGCGGCCAGCGCCTTGCACGTGGACCCTTCCGATATCTTCGTGCCCATGATCCCAGCGATGCTGTTCGGCGTAGTGGCAATTCTGGCCATTGCCTACCTGTACGGCAAACGCGAACGTGCCCGCTTGGGCGAGCTGCACCTGCCAACCGACGATGTCGATCACAGCGACATCAGCGTCTCGCAATATCCAGAGGCACGCCGGCCTAAGCTGCTGTACTTCAATGGCGCACTGACCGCTGCATTGATGGCAGCCCTCATCGCCGGCCTGCTGCCGCTGCCAGTGCTGTTCATGATCGCCTTCAGCATCGCCATGATCGTCAACTACCCATGCCTGCAACAACAGAAAGACCGTATTGCAGCCCACGCCGGCAGCGTGCTGGCGGTCACCGGTCTGATCTTCGCCGCAGGCATCTTCACCGGCATCCTATCAGGCACCGGCATGGTCGATGCCATGTCCAAAAGCCTGCTGGCCGTCATTCCCGAAGCCCTGGGCCCGTACCTGGCGGTGATCACGGCGATCGTGAGCATGCCCTTTACCTTCTTCATGTCCAACGACGCCTTCTACTACGGTGTCCTGCCGGTGCTGGCCGAAGCGGCAAGCCACTATGGCATCAGCCCGGTCGAAATGGCCCGTGCATCCATCGTCGGGCAGCCGGTACACCTGCTGAGCCCGCTGGTACCCTCGACTTACCTGCTGGTCGCCCTGGCCGGCATCGAATTCGGGGATCACCAACGCTTCACGCTCAAGTGGGCAGTGCTGGTGTGCCTGTGCATAATGTTCGCCGCGCTGATGATGGGCATTTTCCCGCTGTTCAGCAGTCTCTGATAACAGACCTCTCTCCACCGCAATGCGCCTCGATGCAGGCGCATTGCCTATACCGCTCAAAGGAAAACACATGGAATGGCTGACCAGCCCGGAAATCTGGGTTGCCTTTTTCACCCTGACCGCGCTTGAAATCGTTCTGGGTATCGACAACATCATCATGATCTCGATCCTGGTCAGCCGCATGCCCAAGCACATGCAGCCGCGTACCCGGATCTTCGGCCTGGCCCTGGCCATGGTGACCCGCATCATGCTGCTGCTGTCCATCACCTGGGTAATGCGCCTGACGGACGATCTGTTCGTGGTCCTGGGGCAGGGCATATCCGGACGTGACCTGATCCTGTTCTTTGGCGGCCTGTTCCTGCTCTGGAAAAGCTCGCAGGAGATCTACCATGGCCTGGAAGGCGAAGAAGAAAACGCCGATGAACCCAAGGGCTCTGGCGGCAAGTTCCTCTACACCATCATCCAGATCGCGATCATCGACATTGTTTTCTCGCTCGATTCGGTGATTACCGCTGTCGGGATGGTGTCGCACGTGCCGGTGATGATCGCCGCAATCATCGTCGCCGTGCTGGTCATGATGGCGTGCGCCGGCACCATTGCCGACTTCATCGACAAGCACCCTTCGTTGAAGATGCTCGCGTTGTCGTTCCTGATCGTGGTAGGTACCGTGCTGATCGCCGAAGCATTCGATGTGCATGTCCCTAAAGGCTACGTTTACTTCGCCATGGCCTTCTCCCTGGCGGTCGAAGCCATCAATATCCGCATGCGTACGTCGTTGGCACGCAAAGCCGGCAAGGAACACGAGGCCGTGAAACTGCGCAAGGATGTGCCGGGTCAATAACCACGCGCGTCACGAAATATAGGGCTCTGCGGGGCCCTTTGCGCATCCCGCAGCCCTGGCCGCGGATGTTTGAAAATCATGACAGCCATGCGAAGCTGGCGGCAGCGGCATATTAGAACTAAAGCTTGAACAGGCCTGTGCAAATAGCACTGCGCCCACGTCTTTTCGACTGGCCAGCTTGGCCGGTGCAATCAGGGGGCTCTCGTCATGCTGACCCTACTCAACCTGCTTTCGGCAGTCACATTGCTGGTGTGGGGCACGCACATCGTGCGAACCGGCATTTTGCGGGTATTCGGTTCGGACCTGCGACGCATCATCGGCCAGAACATGGACAAACGTCCGCTGGCCTTCATCGCGGGCATTCTCGTCACTGCAATGGTGCAGAGCAGCAACGCAACCGCAATGCTGGTCACCTCATTCGTGGGCCAGGGCCTCATGGCCATGACCCCGGCGCTGGCCATCATGTTAGGGGCTGACGTGGGCACCGCGCTCATGGCCCGTGTACTGACCTTCGACTTGTCCTGGCTTTCGCCCCTGCTGATTTTCCTGGGGGTGATCTTCTTCCTTTCACGCAAGCAGACCCGTGCTGGCCAACTTGGCCGCGTCGGCATCGGCCTGGGCCTGATCATCCTGGCGCTGGAACTGATCGTCCAGGCAGCTGCCCCCATCACCCATGCCCAGGGCGTAAAGGTGCTTTTCGCCTCCCTGACCGGCGACATTCTGCTCGATGCCCTGGTCGGTGCATTGTTCGCCATGGTGTCGTATTCGAGCCTGGCCGCCGTCCTGCTCACCGCCACACTGGCAGGGGCCGAGGTGATCAGCCTGCCCGTGGCCATAGGCCTGGTGGTCGGCGCCAATATTGGTAGCGGCCTGCTGGCGTTCATCAGCACCAGCATGCAGAACGCTGCTGGCCGCCGCGTGGCGCTGGGCAGCCTGCTGTACAAGCTGATCGGCCTGCTGTTGATCATCCCTGTGCTCCACCCGCTGGTGGACTGGATGGACACACTGAGTTTCAGCCCGCAGGAGCTGGTCATCGGCTTCCACTTGCTCTACAACACTGCCCGTTGCCTGATCATGCTACCTACGGTCAAGCCCATGGGACGGCTGTGCAACAGCCTGTTGCCAGAGCGCGAGCGCGACAACGGGCAGATACGCCCGCGCCATCTCGACGCCTCGGCCTTGGAAACGCCCAGTCTGGCGCTGGCCAATGCTGCCCGGGAGACGTTGCGCCTGGGGGATATCGTCGACAACTTGCTCGAAGCCATGCTTGGCGCACTGCGCGGCACCCAGGCTGCACTGCCTCAGCAGGTGCGTGCACTTGGGGAGGATGCCGAGGGCCTGTACAGCGCCATCAAGTTATACCTGGCGCAGATGACCCGCGAGGATCTCAGCGAACACGACAACCGTCGCTGGGCTGAGATCATCGAGCTGGCGATCAACCTCAAGCTGGCCTGCGACCTGATCGAACGCATGTTGCGCAAAGTCCAGCAGCAGAAGACCAGCCAACGACGCGCCTTTTCCCAAATGGGGCTGGAAGAACTGACCGGGTTGCAAGAGCAATTGCTGGCCAATCTGCGCCTTGGCCTCTCGGTATTCCTCAGCGCCGACCCGGAAAGCGCGCGTCTGCTGCTGCGCGAGAAGCGTCGTTTTCGCGCCCAGGAGCGGCGCCTGGCCCATGCCCATGTCAGCCGCCTGCAGCGCAAAGTGGTACAGAGCATCGAGACCAGCTCCATCCACCTGGAGCTCATCGCCGACATGAAGCGGTTGAACTCTTTGTTCTGCAGCAGTGCCTATGTGGTACTGGGCGGCTCGGACACGGGCGGGCTGATGCTCGACAGCGTGCCGGACGAAGCCCCTCTGCCGTGATGTCGCCGACCTGAGGACCCCCGCTCGCCCATGCGTTGCCTGATGTTCATCTGCCTGCTGATGTTTAGCCTCTGCTCCTTTGCCCTGGACCGCGCTCGCGTGGAGGGCTACCTGCTGCCCAACGGCCTGCAGGTCATCCTCAAGGACGGCTACGAACGCGACCATGTGTCCATTCGCCTGGTCGTGGGCGTGGGCCTGGACGACTTCGGCTGTGACCAGAAGGAACTGCCGCACCTGTTGGAGCACTTGCTGTTCAATGGGGTGGATGATACGGGCGAAGGAGGCCTCGAAGAGCGCCTGCAGGCACTGGGTGGCGAATGGAATGCGTTCACGGGCAATGCCGACACCACGTTCGTGATCGAGGCGCCCGCACGCAATCAGCGCAAGGTACTCGACCTGTTGCTGTCGATCATTCGCGACACCCAGATCGACGCCAAGGCCCTGGCGACTGCCAAGCGCATCATTGAGCGTGAGGACGGTGGCCACTACGGGCATCTACAGCGCTGGCTGGACCGGCAAGACATCGGTCACCCCGCCGGGCAGCAATTGGCAACGGAATTGGGCTTGAAATGCCCCGAGCGTTCCAATCTCGACGACATGACCCTCGAACAGGTCCAGGGCCTGCGCGAGCGTTGGTACGCGGCCAACAACATGACACTGATCATGGTGGGAGGGCTGGACCGCCTGTTGCCCGCCTACCTGGAAAGAACCTTCGGCGAACTCCCGGCCACCGAGCCGGAAGACCGCCGCGACCTGGAATCGATCAGCCAAGAAGCCAAGCAACGGCGCGACCTGATGCACGGCTGGCTGGGCGACACGGCCAAACTCCACTGGCTGTTCATCGAGCCGGTGCTGGACAACGACCACCAGGCCACCCTGGATCTGCTCTCCCGTTACCTGGACTGGGCAGTATATGACCAGCTGCGCCTGCGCAATGGCCTGTCCTATGGGCCCTCGGTCCAGCGCGAGAGCTTCGGTGATACCGGCCTGCTCAGCCTCAACGCCGACCTTGAGCGCGATGATATAGGAAGGGCGATCGAGGTCATGCGGCGCTTGTTCGATCACTTGCGCGAGCAGGGCCTGGACCCGGACACCTTTGCCCGCATCAAGCAAGCGAGCATCGCCAAGGAAAGTTGGGCAACCCAGGGCAACAGTGCCCTTGCCGATTATTACTGGGGCGCACTGAACGACTACACCGACGGCCGCTTCGCCAGCCCTGTGCGTCAGTTGCAGCGCGTGACCCTGGAGCAAGCCAACCAGGCGCTCGAGCAGTTGCTCGCCCATGAAGGCTACATTCGTATCGAAAAACCGCTGCTCGGGTACGACGAGCTCTATGGCCTGTCGTTCCTGCTGGCAGGGTTGCTGCTCGCCGCATGCCTTCTGCGCTGGCGTCGACAGGCCCCTGACAAGCCAGGCGGTGCTACTCGGCACATGTGAAACGGCGGTATCCTTTCAATGCCCGCGTCGTGCATGCAAGGGCCGCCTCCTAGCCACTCCAAGCATTGCAGCCCCATGCCCCCAATACCTAAGATCGCCCAGCGCATCATCGAACTGCTCAAACGCTATCCGGGCGTCATTGCCTTGGGTGGTTTTCTATCAGGTGTAGGCAGTTTCATCCTGGTCGACCGGCAGGCGGGCCTCGCCAGCTGGATCGCCGTCCTGCTGCTGGTCAGCTGGGTCTGGCTGATGCTCGAAAGCACGCTCACCCGCCTGTTCACGCGTACCTTCAAGCGTGAAATACCCCAGCCGCTGTTGCGCTATGCCACGCAGATGATCCATCAGGAATCCCTGTTCTTCGTACTGCCGTTTTTCTTCATCACCACCACCTGGAACAGCGGCCAGTCGATCTTCACAGGCTTGCTGGGCGCCGCCGGACTGGTTTCGATCATCGACCCGCTGTACTACCGCTGGCTCGCGCCGCGGCGCTGGCTGTTCATGGCGCTTCACACCCTGACCCTGTTCGCCGCCTTGCTGACTGCCCTGCCGATCATCCTTCACCTCACCACCGCGCAAAGCTTCAAGCTGGCCCTGATCATCGCCATGGCCTTGTCCTTCCCGAGCCTGGTCAGCAGTTTTCCGGTCAGCAACTGGCGACGCGGTGTCGCCCTGGTGGTAATCACGCTGGCCGTCGGTGGCGGGGGTTGGTTGTTGCGCTCCTGGGTGCCGCCGGCCACCTTGTGGATGACCGAAGTCGCCGTGAGCACCGAGGTCATTAACCGTGAGCCGGGAGATTCACTGGATAAAATCGCTGCCAGCCGTATTCGCAGCAGCGGCCTTTACGCCTACACCGCCATCAACGCGCCGCGCGGCCTGAATGAGCGGATCTACCATGTATGGCAGAAAGACGGGCAGGAAGTGGACCGTATCGCCCTAGACATTCACGGTGGGCGCAAGGAAGGCTATCGAGCCTGGACCCACAAGCAGAACTTCCCGCCCAACCCGGTAGGGCGTTGGCAGGTGAGGGTACTGACTGAGGATGGCCAGGTGATCGGTGTACTGCGCTTCAAGGTAGTCGAGGATGCCGCCGCTTCATGAGCGGCGCATCGTGTACCGCCAGAAACGCCGGTCAGCCGAAGAACCAGTAGCAAACGCAGATCGCTGCCACCACACCGGAAAACTCGGCCAACAGTGCACACCCCACGGCATGGCGCACCCGTTGAATGCCCACGGCGCCGAAGTACACGGCCAGGACGTAGAACGTGGTTTCGGTACTGCCCTGAATGGTCGCTGCGACCAAGGCAGGGAAGCTGTCAACACCCTGGGCCTGCATGGTCTCGATCAGCATTGCCCGTGCAGCACTGCCGGAAAACGGCTTGACCAGGGCAGTTGGCAGCCCTTCGACAAAGCGCGTATCCAGGCCCATCCAGTTCACCGCATGGCGGATACCGTCCAACGCCACCTCAAGCGCCCCGGATGCGCGCAGTACACCGACCGCCACCAGCATCGCCACCAAGTAGGGCAGCAGGCTTTTGGCAACGTCGAAGCCCTCCTTCGCCCCTTCGACGAATGCTTCGTAGACCTGGACCCGCTTGAGCGCGCCGATGATCAAAAAGACGATGATCACCCCGAACAGCGTGAGGTTGCCCAGGATCGAGGACAAGCTGGCCAGCGCGGCTGCCGACAGCGTGCCGAGAAAGGCCATGAAGCCCCCCAGCAGCAACGCGCCGGGTACCAGGTACGCCAGCACCACAGGGTCCCATAGCCGTAAACGCTGCATCACCGCGACCGACAGCAGCCCGACCAGCGTCGACACACTGGTGGCCAGCAGGATAGGCAGGAACACCATGGTTGGGTCGGGCGCGCCTTGCTGGGCGCGGTACATGAACACGGTTACAGGGAGCAGGGTCAAGGAAGACGCGTTGAGCACCAGGAACAGGATCTGCGCGTTGCTGGCCGTGGTGCTGCTGGGGTTGAGCGTCTGCAGGGCACGCATGGCCTTCAGGCCGATAGGGGTAGCAGCATTGTCCAGGCCCAGGCCATTGGCCGCAAAGTTCATGGTGATCAGCCCCAGCGCAGGGTGCCCAGGCGGCACTTCGGGCATCAGCCGTGCGAACAAGGGGCCCAGTACCTTGGCCAGCCACTCGACGATACCCGCCTGCTCGGCGATCTTCAGAAAGCCCAGCCATAGGGTCAGGGTGCCGAACAGCAATACCATGACCTCGACCGACAGCTTCGCCATGGCGAAGATGCTTTCGACCATGGCCGCGAAGATGCCGGCGTTGCCACCCACCAGCCATTGAGCCATGGCAGATATGGCCGCTACCAGGAAAAAGCCGAGCCATAAGCCGTTGAGCATCCACGTACCTCCCCGAAAATGCCCGAATCATAACGTATCGAACACTGCCCTGGCTGCGGCTCGCCGTGAGTATGGATGCCACAGACGACAAAAAGCCCCGACGGGTCGGGGCTTTGGGTCCAACAGGTTTGGCCTCAGCGTTTGGCTGCTTCACCCACCATGGCAGTTTCAGGCTTCTCGGCGATCAGCGAAGCGTAGTACAGCTCGCCCTTGGCCGCGTCGTACATGCCTTCCCAGCGGGAGATGACCAGCGCCGCCAGGGCATTGCCGATCACGTTGAGCGCCGTGCGCGCCATGTCCATGATGCGGTCGACACCGGCAATGAACGCCAGGCCTTCCAGTGGGATACCCACGCTACCCAGGGTGGCCAGCAGCACCACGAACGAAACGCCTGGTACCCCGGCGATGCCTTTGGAGGTCACCATCAAGGTCAGCACCAGCAGCAACTGCTGGCTCCACGACAGGTCGATACCGTAGAGCTGGGCGATGAAGATGGCCGCGATGCTCTGGTACAGGGTGGAGCCGTCGAGGTTGAACGAGTAGCCGGTGGGTACCACGAACGAGCAGATCGATTTGGGCGCGCCGTACTTCTCCATCTTTTCGATAACCCGTGGCAGGACGGTTTCCGAGCTTGAGGTGGAGTAGGCCAGGATCAGCTCATCTTTCATGATGCGCATGATCTTGATCACCGAGAAACCGAACAGGCGCGCTACCAGCCCTAACACCATGAAGGCGAAGAAGGCGATGGCGAAATACACCAGCAGCACCAGCTTGGCCAGTGGCAGCAACGAGCTGAAGCCAAAGTTGGCAACGGTCACCGCGATCAGCGCGAACACACCGATCGGCGCGTACTTCATGATCATGTGGGTGACTTTGAACATGGTCTCCGATACGGCCTGGAAGGTGCGTACCAGAGGATCGCGCAGCTCGGCTTGCAGGCTCGAAAGGCCAAGGCCGAACATGACCGAGAAGAAGATGATCGGCAACATTTCACCGCGCATCAGCGCCGCGAAGATATTCGACGGGATCAGATTGAGCAGGGTCTCGATGAAGGCATGCTCATGCTGCACCTCGGCGGCGGTCGCCTGGTACTTGGAGATGTCCACAGTACCGAGGGTGCTCATGTCGATACCCGCGCCCGGATGGAACAGGTTGGCAAGCACCAGGCCCACAACAATAGCGATGGTCGTGACGACTTCGAAGTAGAGAATGGTCTTCAGGCCAATACTGCCAAGCTTCTTGGCATCGCCAACCCCAGCGATACCCACGATCAGCGACGAGATCACGATCGGGACCACGATCATCTTGATCAGGCGAATGAAGATATCACCAGCAGGCTGAAGGACGTTGCTGATCCACCAGGACTTTTCTGCACTGAAGTGGTTCAGGAGCGCGCCGATTGCAACGCCCAGTACCAGACCTATGACGATCTGCCAGGCGAGGCTCAGTTTTGCCTTCTTCATGTCTTTACCCTTTGTTGTAGTGGTCATGTCGACTAACGGCAACCGGACAGCAGATGGACACAAGCCCGGAGTGAATTCGCCGATTAGCGACGGGTTGTAAGGACAGCGCAGACGAGCGCAGGGCTCGGTCGGCGAAAAAGGCCGCAACTATTGCGATGGGAAGAAGGGAAATCTAATGCCGGAAACGCATACCCCATACCGATTGAGCATGGGAAAATGGGGTATCTAGAAGGGAATAGGCGTCCTGCGAAGCGCTGTTCGGAATCCCGAACAAGACATAAACGCCATATGACGGCTGAAATAGTCGCAGGGGAAAGTAAAAGAAGCTTGGTTGTTCGACAATCCGAATGCTTCAAACGCAGCTAATATAGATAGCACAGCTCACGAAAAAAAAGACGCGCGGTTGAGACAAAATGTGTCCCCAGATGGATTTCGTGCATCGTGCACTGCCATCTGGATGGCTCCTCGGAAGCCAGGTCCACCCTGAAGATCGTTCAGGGCTCTACTGACCTGGAACTTCCGATTCTGCCTTGCCTGACCCGGCCCAACAGGTGGAGGCACTCCCTGTACCCCTAGGCCACTCCGATCCTGTAGCGATCAAAACAGCCCGGCCCCTTGGTCATGTGCTGCTCCTCCTCGGAGCGGCGCATCATAGAAGGCTGCAAGCCTACGGCCGTTCAGCTTCTATTTCATGACAGTGCCAAACCTGAACCACGCCGGTCTTGCGACTCAGTACCAGTTCGGGTCCCGCTTGAGTTGCTCCTGGAGCATGGCTTTCATGCCATCGTCCGGTTTGCCAAGCCACCGATACTGCGCATGGCGGGTAGGCGACTTGTCGCTGGGCAGGCCTTCCGGTACCTCCACCAGCATCCCGTAGGCGTCATCCTTGTCCCAGCTGAATGCGACGATCAAACGCTTGTAAGTGCATTTGTCCGCGGCTTCGCAGAGCGGGCCTACGAGGTATTTATCACCGTCTTCCGTGACCGCCGACATCTGCTGAGGCGAACTTCCCGTCAGGTTCAACACCCAATCGGGCAGGCGTTCCTCGCCTTCTACGGCGTCCTGCCAGGATTCCCGGTACTCGGCGTCGCTACCCAGCAATTGATCGACGCGTAGCTGGCCATCATTGGCCGCCAGCGCTGCTGCAGTGGCGCTCATCATCAGAACGCCAGCTACGGCATTGCGTAACAGCCTGCTCATCTGCGACCGCGTCCAAAGAAGAACGAAGCAACGAAAAGAACCAGGAAGACGATGAACAGGATCTTGGCGATACCCGTTGCAGCGCCAGCGATACCACCAAAGCCCAGAACTGCAGCGACGATGGCGATGATGAGGAAAGTGATAGCCCAGCTCAGCATGGTGATTCTCCTTTGTTTTCAAAAGCAGGGTGATCAGAACACCCAACGGTCCTGTGGTACGACATGTTCAACGGTTGCAGGGGACTCGGCCTTGCCCTTCGATGGCAGCGGCTCGGCTGCTTGCACGAGGTTACTGGCGCGGGTGTTCTGGATCTGCGACAGCAGGGCGGTTTGCGCCGCCACCTGGTCGGCCAGGCGGGCGGTTTGCACACTGTAGTAGAACAGCCCTGCTGCCAAAGTCAGCATGACCGCGATGCCAAGCGACATGATCTGACGCAGTGGCAGGGCGGTAACGTGCAAACGGTTGACAGATGGGCGGTTCATACCGGCTTCTCCTGCTGTGATTTTTGTCCAGACTTGAACAAGTAATTGCAGCCTGCGTGCCAGCTTTGAAATTAGAAAATATCCTTATTTTTCAACGAGTTAAAAGATTGAACCATTAGGACCTACCACGTATCCTGCACGATGTCCCCTGGGGGGCCGTGCGAAATGCACGATCACCCTTCAACCTTGGTTGCCACCTTGAGCATGTCGGCATCGACCCCACGCACACCAATGATCTGTCTGGCGATGTCCGTCGCGATATTCTTCTGCTCCGGGCTGACGACTTCGCCGGAGAGTCTGACCAGGCCATCCTGGCTCACCACCTTCAGATTCAGCCCGTCAAGGTTGCGGCTGAAGCTGTAACTGCTTTGGACCTTATCGACGATCCAGGCATCGCTTGGCTGCGGTCCGGTCGGGGCATCCACAGGCTGGTCTTTAGCTTTGATCATGGCTGCGGTGTCCAGGCTGATCAGGTTGTTGACCAGGTACACCCCCTCGGTCGTACGCGCCACGACGCCCGCAAGCTCCTTTGCCTCGGGGTTGTCTACCCGCCCCCGGAGCGTGACGACACCGCTGTCACTTTGTACCTCTATGGGTGCCTTCTCAGTCAGGCGGCTCCACAACAGCCGTGACCGTATGACTGCCGTAAGCGTCACGTCCTCCGTGCGCTGGGCATAAGCGCGCAACGCCAGTGGACGCTCGACCAGCTCAGGATTGACCTGCACCTGATTGTCTACCTTCTCGATACCTGAAGTGGCCAAGGCCACCTCCTCGACCAAACGTCGCTCAACCTCATTCTCGACCTCCCCAGCTAAACGCGCCGACGCGCCGTTGACCTTAACGGTGATTCGGTAGGGATTGAGGATCCGATTCAAGGACACTGCCGTCTGCAGCGAACCTTCCAGGCGAGCATCGTGGACAGGATCGTCACTGGCCATAGCGACGAAGGGCAGCAAACTGACCGCTAGCGCAAGCGCGCGAAAGGCGAAAGGCATGTCGTAGTCTCCTTCTGTAGGCAAAATCTGAAACTCTTCGCAACCAATGTGCCAACCACTCTCTCTAAGCAAATTGCCGGCCCCGCGGGGCATTCAAGCTTCTTGGTCGACCCGCTGGCGTGCAAAGGGCAGAATCCTTCAGAATTGACCATGCAACTTGCCCGATTTTTCCCACACTAAACAAAGATATTTCCAAAAGGAGCGCAGGTACATGGAATCAGCCCAGGACAAGCAAGGCCGCATTCTGCTGGTGGATGACGAGTCCGCGATCCTGCGCACCTTCCGCTACTGCCTGGAAGACGAGGGCTACAGCGTGGCGACCGCCAACAGCGCCACCCAGGCGGAGAGCCTGCTGCAGCGCCAGGTGTTCGACCTGTGCTTCCTCGACCTGCGTCTGGGCGAGGACAATGGCCTGGACGTGCTTGCCCAGATGCGTGTTCAGGCACCGTGGATGCGCGTGGTCATCGTGACCGCCCACTCCGCTATCGACACGGCGGTCGATGCCATTCAAGCCGGTGCCGCCGACTACCTGGTCAAGCCTTGCAGTCCTGACCAGTTGCGCCTGGCCACAGCCAAGCAACTGGAGGTACGCCAGCTTTCCGCCCGCCTGGAAGCCCTGGAAGGCGAAGTGCGCAAGCCCAAGGATGGCCTGGACTCCCACAGCCCGGCCATGATGGTCGTGCTGGAAACAGCCCGCCAGGTAGCAACCACAGATGCCAACATCCTGATCCTGGGCGAGTCCGGGACCGGTAAAGGTGAGCTGGCCCGCGCCATCCACGGCTGGAGCAAGCGTGCGCGCAAGGCCTGCGTGACCATCAACTGCCCGTCGCTCAATGCCGAGCTGATGGAAAGCGAACTGTTCGGCCACACGCGAGGGGCCTTTACCGGCGCCAGCGAGAGCACCCTTGGCCGCGTCAACCAGGCGGACGGCGGTACGTTGTTCCTCGATGAAATCGGTGACTTCCCCCTGACCCTGCAACCCAAGTTGCTGCGCTTCATCCAGGACAAGGAATATGAGCGTGTCGGCGACCCCGTCACCCGCCGGGCCGATGTGCGCATCCTCGCCGCCACCAACCTCAACCTGGAGGAAATGGTGCGCGAGGGCCGTTTCCGCGAAGACTTGCTCTACCGCCTGAACGTCATCACCTTGCACCTGCCGCCCCTGCGCGAGCGCAGTGAAGACATCCTCACGCTCGCCGACCGCTTCCTGGCCCGCTTCGTCAAGGAATACTCAAGGCCAGCACGCGGCTTCAGCGACGAGGCACGCGCAGCGCTGCTCAATTACCGCTGGCCGGGCAACATTCGCGAATTGCGTAACGTGATCGAGCGGGCCAGCATCATCTGTCCCCAGGAAAAGGTCGAGATCAGCCATCTGGGCATGGGCGAGCAACCGGCAAGCAACGCGCCGCGTGTAGGGGCCGCCTTGAGCCTGGATGAGCTTGAGCGCGCGCATATCGGCGCCGTGCTGGCTGCCAGCGACACGCTCGACCAAGCTGCCAAGACCCTCGGGATCGACGCGTCGACTCTGTATCGCAAGCGTAAGCAGTACAACCTGTGAAGTGGCCGACCATGAAGCTGCGCACGCGGCTCTTTCTCAGCATCTCGGCGCTGGTCACGGTCGCCCTTTTGGGGCTGCTGCTTGGCTTGGTAAGCGTCCTGCAAATGGCTTCGGCCCAACAGGCGCTGGTTCGCGACACCAATCACTCGCTGGACGTGGGGTTGAAGCTACGCCAGAACCTCGGTGAGCAGCTCATTCTGCTGCTGGATACGGACACGGCTCCAGATCAGTTGCAAGCACTGCAAGACAATTTCCAACACCTGCTCGACCAAAGCCTGGCCGACGGTGGCCAGCGGCCTGGGTTCAGCGAAGCCCGCGACCACTACCAGGCATTTCTGGAGGCTTACCACGCAACCCCGGCGCCTTCGCGCAGCCTCGCCGTGGACCAGCCACTGGGCGCCGCATTCAATCAAGTGCGCACCGACCTGATCGATTCCCACAAACAAGCGCTGGCCAACATCGCTCGCAGCGAAGAACAAAGCCGTGCCCGCGCCTTGCTGGTCGGCGGCGTGCTGGGCCTGATGGGCCTGGTGGTCCTGGTTCTGGGCTTTATCACTGCCCACAACATTGCCCGCCGATTCGGGCAGCCCATCGAGGCCCTGGCCAAGGCAGCCGATCAGCTCGGCAAGGGCAATTTCGATGTCACGCTCCCGATCACTCAAGCTAGCGAGCTGAACCAGCTCACGCGTCGCTTCGGGATCATGGCCGACGCCCTGCGCAAGCACCAGGCCACCAATGTCGACGAATTGCTCGCCGGGCAGCAGCGGCTGCAAGCCGTGCTCGACAGTATCGATGATGGCCTGCTGATCATCGATCGACAGGGCTTGCTTGAGCACTTGAACCCGGTTGCTCAACGCCAACTGGGCTGGAACGACAGCCGTGTTGGCAGCAGCCTGGCCGAAGCCCTGGAACGACCTGAGCTGGAACAGCAACTGTGCCAGGTGCTGCGCGGCGGCAGTCTGGACCGGCAACCGGACGACCTTCACATTGATGTTGACGAGGAAACGCGTCTGCTGACCTATAGCCTGACGCCCGTCAGCCATCCCCAGGGCCCGATCCTGGGCGCTGTGATGGTGCTTCACGACGTGACAGAACAGCGTGCCTTCGAGCGGGTGCGCAGCGAGTTCGTGCTCCGCGCCTCCCACGAGCTGCGCACGCCTGTCACCGGTATGCACATGGCGTTCGGCCTGCTGCGCGAACGGGTCAAGTTTCCCGAAGAAGCGCGTGAGTACGATCTGCTGGAAACCATCGGCGAAGAAATGCAGCGCCTGACCCAGTTGATCAATGACCTGCTCAACTTCAGCCGCTATCAAAGCGGCCTGCAAAAGCTCGACCTGGCGCCCTGCGCCGTCGATGAACTGCTGGAGCGGGCGCAATTACGCTTCGCCGACCAGGCGGGCCAGAAGCAGATCGAACTGGTCCTGGCCCTGGAACCGCCATTGCCACGCATTCAGGCTGACGTTGCCCAGCTCGACCGTGTGTTGGACAACCTGCTGCACAACGCGGTCAGGCATACCCCACAGGGCGGGCGCATCCGCCTGCATGCGCGGCGCCATGCCGAACGCGTGATCATCAGTGTCGAGGACACGGGCGAGGGTATCGCCTATGGCCAGCAGGCCCGTATCTTCGAGCCGTTCGTGCAAGTAGGGCGCAAGAAAGGTGGAGCCGGCCTGGGACTGGCCTTGTGCAAGGAAATCGTGCAGTTGCACGGTGGGCGCATGGGCGTCTTCTCGCGACCAGGTGAAGGTACCCAGTTCTACCTGGCCCTGCCGGTCTGATGCTCGCAAAGCGCGTCAGGCCTGTCTGCCCCGTGGCAATTTATCCCGCGTGACAAGCTCGGCGAACTGACGGGCCGTCAGGGCCTTGGCGAACAGCCAGCCCTGGCCGTACTTCACGCCCTCCCCAAGCAGCAGCAGTGCCTGGTCTTCACGCTCGATACCTTCGGCGATCACCCGCAGATGCAGGTCGTGGGCCATGCGGATGATATGCGGTGCCACGCCGCTGCTGGCGGCATCGTGGCCCAGCGCATCGATGAATGCCTTGTCGATTTTCAGGCAATCCACGGGCAAGGTCTGGAGATAGGCCAGGCTGCAGTAGCCCGTACCGAAATCGTCGATCAGCACCTGATGGCCCTGGGCGCGCAGTGCTTGCAGGTTTTCGCGCGCCACCACCACATCGATCAGTCCGCGCTCGGTCACCTCGAAGGCGATCTGCCTAGGGGCCACCCGGTGCAGCGCCAGCAAGCGCGCCGCCACTTCCCCAACACGCGGAACCATCACGTCGCACGCCGCCAGGTTCACCGAGATGTACAGCATGGGCCGTGAGCGCAACAGCGGGCCGAGTTGTTCGAGGACGCGTCGCAGGACGAAGTCGGTGATCTCACGGATCTGCCCGGTATTTTCGGCCAGCGGGATGAACAACTCAGGGCTGGTCAAGCTGCCATCGGGCCGACGCCAACGCACCAATGCCTCGGCACCCACACAGCGCCTGCTGTCGAGCTCGAAAATCGGCTGGTAAAGCACTTGCAACTGGCCACGACTCAGCGCCTGCTGCAGCTCCGAGCTCATGGAGCGTCGCTGTTGCGCCAACTGCAAGACCAGCCAGCCGATGCAACAAGCACCCAGTACGCTTCCTGGAAACAGCAGCCACAGGGCGCCATTCATGCGCAGGGGGAGACTTGCGCGTGGTGCGATCAGAACCAACTGGTAATCAGGAGACTTGGTGGGCATGCGATAGATCAGACGGTCGCTGAACTCCAGCAGCGTTTTGTGGCTGGTCGACCACACAGAAGGCGGTGGCCACACTTGGGGCGGGCCCAGCACCGGGATCGCCCGGGCACCGTTATCCAGCACGACCAACAAGCTGCCGCCCGGGGGTAAATCCACCACATCGGTCAGGTGCCCGCGGGAGGTTGACACCAGAAACCGGCCACGCCCCAGCATCAGCGCGGCAAGGTTTTCGTCGGGCTCGGTGGTGGTATTGAGCCAATAGCTGTAGACCGGCCCCTTGATGTCTGGCGGGCGCAGCGGCACGAAAGCCCGCTCGTCACCTCGGTTCGAACACGCGACATCACCGTTGACATAGGCCGCCTCGTAGATGAACCGTGAACTCAACCCGATCTGCTGCAAGGCCGTCAGCATGGCGGGGCCGCAGCCACGCAAAGGCTGCGTCTCCAACAAGTCCACGCCTTCGCGCAACTGCCCGAACACCTGCTCGAGTCGCTCCAGAAAACGCTCGCCCTGAGCATTCATCTGTTCGCTTTCACTTTGTTTCATCTGCTGCAACGCAATGGCGATGCTGGCGGTCAGCAACAAGGCGGCACTGGCGATTGCCGCCAAAGCGGCAAGCATCCAGGGACGGTAGAAAAATTGGCGCAAGGCCGTCAGGCGATCAGGCATCGAAGGCATCCAGTTGATTACCAAGGTATAGCAACTCAATGGACAATTACCTTTGCCGTTTAGCGCTTCGCTTGGGCGAGGACCGAACTGCCAGCCGTCAACGCTTTACGGCATGCGGTTGAGCACCTCGAGCATGGCGGCCGTCTGCGCATCGGGCTGGCCGTCGAAGCGTTGAGGTCGAAAGCGCATCTGGAACGCCGCGATCACGTGCCGCGTCTGGACATCGGGCACGCCCGTCTGCTCGACGGCATAGCCAAACCGGGCGAGGGCCTGCTGGTACCACCCAATCGTAGGGGGATTGACCTCAAAATAGGCCTGCTGGCGAGCCACGGCAGAGGCGTCAGGCCAAATGCCCAGGCCGGCGTCGGCCAGGCGTTTCCACGGGAACAGCGGGCCGGGGTCCTGCTTGCGCAGTGGCGCGATGTCGCTGTGGCCAATAATGTGCCGTGGTTCGATGCCGTTACGCTTGACGATGTCCTTGAGCAGCGCGATCAGCGACTGGATCTGCGCTTCGCTGTAGGGGTGCCATACCCGCCCGGCAGGCGTATCGGTAAAGCCAGCATTGACGATCTCGATGCCGATGGACGATGAGTTCAACCAGGTTCTGCCCTGCCACTGGCTATCGCCAGCGTGCCAGGCTCGCCTGCTTTCATCCACCAACTGGTAGACAGTGGCGGGGCCATCACCGATCAGGTAGTGGCTGCTGACCTCGCCGTGGGTCAGCAACGCCAACGAGCGCTCCAGCGAAGCATTGGTATAGTGCAGCACCACGAACTGAATGCGGTTGTCGTGGTTGGCTGACGGGTGGCTGCGGTCAATGCGCAAGCCCGTCGAACAACCAGCGACAGTCAGCAGCAGTAAGGTGATCAGTGTTTTTTTCAGCGTGGAAAGCACGGCAGTGGCCTCAGCGAATGAGCGCTACAGTATAACGGTCTCCCCGCATCTGCGCTCGCCCTTGCCAGGCCCCGGTCAGTTCTGCTCCACGCAATTGCGCCCCCGTTGCTTGGCACGGTAAAGCGCTGCGTCGGCACGCTTGAGCACCTGATCGGCCACCTCGCCGGGCCTGAAGGCGCTCAGGCCGATGGACGTGGACACTACCACCCGCTCTCCCTTGAAGTGAAACGGGCAGGCCTCTACGGCAAGGCGCATTGTTTCGACGACCTGTAATGCGTCCGCCGGCGAGGTGTCGGGCAGCAGCAACACGAACTCCTCGCCCCCGAAGCGGGCAATGAAATCCTGGCCCCGCAGCCGTTTGCGCAACTGATCGGCCACGATCTTCAATACCTTGTCGCCGGCCAGATGCCCGTAGCCATCGTTGATCTGCTTGAAATGATCCAGGTCCAGAATCGCCATGGCCAGGTCGCCGCCGTTTTCCTGCCAGCGCTGCATTTCGCGCTCTACCTGCTCGCTCCAGGCCGCACGATTGGGCAGGCCGGTCAGTGGGTCGAGCAATGCCTTTTGCCGCTGCTCCTCCAGGTGCTCACGATAACCCAACGCTTCCTGCTCCATGCTGGCCACGCGCTCGGACAGGCCCTGCAGGCGCCCAGCCAGCGCCTGCTCGCGGCGGTCGCGCTCGTGCTGGTGCTGGTCCATTGTCATCAGCAAGCCCTCGAGTCGGCTTTCGAGCAGGTGCTTCAAGCTCGATACGTCTGCGGCGCCCTGCATGTCGGTTTGCAGCCCGTCCACCTGTTCACGCAATTGCGTGTCCAGCTGGCGTGCTGCACTGCTGTTGTCGGCGTGACCGGCACTGGCGGCCTGCAAGTGGCCGTGGAAACCTTCGAGCCGTTCATTGAGCAATTGCAGATAGGTTTCGAACTCATGCTGGCCACTGTCCGTGATCGCCAGCAGCAACACGGCAAGATCATCCAGTACAGGAATCAACTCGTACCAGTTCATACCGCGCGCCACCCGTTCGCGCATCGCCTGCGCCTGCGCCTTGTGGCGATCTGGCAGGCTCAGGTCATCCAATAGACCGAGCAGCGTCTGCTCGATATGGGCGGCAACCTGACTGTAGGGCGGCTCGACTGCGTAGGGCAGCGCATAGGCGTCTTGATCAGACAGCGGCACATCAGTCAGAGGGGGCGGGCCATCATCCGCTTCAGTTCGCAATGGCGTATCCATTGCCATGGGAGGTGCCGGGGGAATGGGTGGCGGCTCGACACCCGGCACGTGTTCAGACTCGATCAGCGACGGGGACGCATCGTTGCCTTCATGCCCATCGTGGTGAGACAGAAGAGATACTTCCTGTACCAGGGGTTGCGCGGCAACAGGGGCGGGGCCCGTCACCTGCTCGCTGGCGGCCTCGACAGGCGCCGGTTCATCGCGGCCTTTGAACAATCGCTGCAGAAAGCCGCCCCGCGATCTGCCTTCGGGCCTGTCCAGCGCGGCCAGCGCACGCCCTTGCAGACCACTGAGTTCCCCCAGCAGTGGCGGCAGATCACGAGACTGGGTAACGCCGGCCTCCAGCCGCTTGGCAAGCTTCTTCAAGGGCCTTGAGACATCGCTGCTCAACGGCAGGCCTTGCAACTGATCGACGAGCGCCGTCAGCGCATCGCCCACTTGGTGCATGCGGGTTTCGCGGCGCTGCTCAGACTCCAGTACGGCTTTTTCAAGACGGGGGATCAGGCCGGCAAGCCCGGCATCCATATTGTCACTGCGAATGACCTCGCGCATTTCCTTCATGCACTGGTCGACGACCTTGTCGCTGCCCTCGGCGGCCAACGTACTGCGAACCAGGCCTCGACGCAGCAAGTCCAGGCGCGCTTCCCAGCGACGTTCGAGCTTCTCCTGTTGCTCAATGCTTATCAGGTATTTTTCTTTCCAGCGCTCGGCTTCTTCGGTCATGCCTGTGTCCGCACGGGTGATACAACTGGGGCTGTCTGATACACACTGTCGGCGCGCGCCCGGGACACTTGAAGGCAAGCGAGGCGTCAGTTGATTCAGCTCAAGGCCGGCAGCGTATCCACAGTCAATGCATCAGGCAATCGGATCTCGACGGCCACGGGAAGATGATCGGAAATCGGCTGGGCCAGCACCTCGACCCTTTCCAAGGTAAGGCTCGGGCTGAGCAGGATGTGGTCCAGGCAGCGCTGTGGTCGCCAACTGGGGAAGGTGGCCTCCACCTGGGGCGCGATCAGGCCAAGGTCGCGCAAGGGTGAGTGCTCGAGCAGGTCGGTGGCATGGGTGTTCATGTCCCCCATCAACACCTGATGGCGGTACCCGCCGATCAGTTCGCGTATGTAGGCCAGCTGCAGTGCGCGGGTCTTGGCGCCCAATGCCAGGTGCATCATGACCACGATCAGCGCGTCCTCACCCTCGCCGAAGCGCACCAGGATAGCCCCGCGCCCTGCTGGGCCAGGCAGTGGGTGATCTTCGAGCTGATGAGGCTTCAGACGGCTCAGTACGCCATTGCTGTGCTGGGCGAAGCGCCCAAGGTTGCGATTGAGCTGTTGGTACCAGTAGGGGAAGGCACCCAGTTGGGCCAGATGCTCGACCTGGTTGACATAGCCCGAGCGCATGCTGCCCCCATCCGCCTCTTGCAGGGCCACTAGGTCGAAGTCCCCAAGCAACTTACCGATTTTCTGCAAGTTGCTGGCTCGGCCAGTGTGCGGCAACAGGTGCTGCCAGCTGCGCGTCAGGTAATGCCGATAACGCTCGGTACTGATGCCTACCTGGATATTGAAGCTAAGCAGCCGCAGACGACCATCTTCCGGCAAACCGGGGGCTTGCAGGTGATGCTCGTTGACCTGCGGCTGGGGCAGGGCAACGCCGCGCGTGGCCCGTAGGCGAGGCATGGGTGCGCTGCCTACTTGGCAGCGCGCTCCTTGTCGATCAACTGGTCGGCCACGTTGAGGACACCCTCTGGCCCACCAGCGGTGCCCAGGTCGAAGCGGTACTTACCGTTAACCACCATGCTGGGAACGCCAGTGATTTCATATTTCTTGGCCAGTTCTTTCGCCTGGTTGACCTGTCCCTTGATGGCGAAGGAGTTGTAGGTAGCCAGGAACTTGGCCTTGTCCACACCTTGCGTTGCCAGGAAATCGGCCATGTCTTTTGGGCTTGTCAGACGCTTGCGCTGGTTTTGAATGGCGTCGAATACCGCCGCGTGCACCTTGTGCTCGACGCCCATCGCTTCCAGGGTCAGGAACATCTGGCCATGGGCATCCCAAGGGCCACCGAACATGGCCGGCACACGCTTGAAGTTGACATCCTTGGGCAGCTTGTCGACCCAAGGGTTGATGACAGGCTCGAAGTGATAGCAATGCGGGCAGCCATACCAGAACAACTCGACCACTTCGATCTTGCCAGGCACGGAAACCGGAACCGGGTTGCTCAGCTCGACATATTCCTTGCCGGCTACAGGCTCTGCGGCCTGGACGGAAGTCATACCAAGTACGCTGGCAGCGACCAGCGCAGCGCTGAGAATCAGTTTACGCATGCTTTACTCCTGAGCAGTCATGGGTCGCCACGGCACGACCTGGATTGAGACAGGCCGGGGAGGGCTCTAGTTCTGTAGTGTAACGGCTGCGGGCAAAAAAAAGGGCAGCCGCGCCGCCCTTTCATCTTTGGCTTGCAACATTAACCCGGCATTAATGCAGGCCCTGGATGTAGCTGGCCAAGGCCTCGATGTCATGGTTACTGAGCTTCCCGGCGATGGTGCGCATGGTCATGGCATCCCCATCATTGGTGCGGTTGCCTTCACGGAAGTCGGTGAGCTGCTTGCTCACGTACTGGGCATGCTGCCCACTCAGGTGAGGGAACCCGGCCAGTGCGATACCTGCCCCGTCAGGCGAGTGGCAGCCCGTGCAGGCCGGCATGCCCTTGTCCAGGTCGCCACCGTTGAACAGCGCACGCCCACGCTCGACCAGCGCAGGGTCGGCTGCACCCACGCTGCCTTTCTGGCTGGCGAAATAGGCCGCGATGTCGGCCAGGTCCTGGTCGTTGAAGCCGGCCAGCATGCCGGTCATCTCCAGCACGACGCGTTTGCCAGACTTGATGTCGTGCATTTGTTTTTCGAGGTAGCGCTGGCCTTGACCTGCCAGTTTGGGGAAGTTCGGTGCCAGGCTATTGCCATCTGGGTTGTGGCAGGCCCCGCAGACGGCCGTCTTGGCCTGACCTGCGGCGGCATCGCCTTTGACGGGCTGCGCAGCAGTGGCCGCACCTGCGACACCCAGGCTCAACAGCAGACTCACGACTAGTTTGTTCATCAGCTAATCCAACACGGCTAGGGGTGAAATGTTATGTATCGGGACTGCCATTCATCCAAAGGATGACCAGACGGTAGTCCTCGGCACTGCAGTCCATGCACAATCCACGCGGCGGCATAGCCTTGAAACCCTGAGCATTGTGCCGTGCCGAGCTATTCATGCATTGCGCCAGATCAGGATTCGGGTTGCCCGATCGCCCGTCTGGGCTCATGGAGCAGGCGTTCGCTGTACCCCCCGCACACACGCGGTTGTACAACACCTCGGAATCCTGTGTAGCCTGTGCGCTGAAAACCGGCAGGAACAGACCGACAGCAAGCGGCCATTGCGTATTGCGCCATGACGTTCAGGGTTGGGGGCCGCGCTGCGTTCTAATGCGCAAGCTCATGTTCGACACCCCATGCTCGTCCCCCAAAGCCGGGAGAATGAGCACACAAAAACTGGGGCATTATATACTTCCGCCACCCAAACGGAAACGACACCGCTTGCCAGGCTCCGCTCGACAGGGGGCTGGCATCACCACATCGGATATCCCATGCAAGTCAAGAACCCCATCCTCGGCCTGTGCCAGAAAGCCAAATTCGCCCTCAGCGCTGCCAAGGTCGAACAATGCCCGGACGACCAGGGTTACGAGGTGGCCTTCGCCGGCCGCTCCAACGCCGGCAAATCCAGCGCACTGAACACGCTGACCCATGCCAGCCTGGCCCGTACCTCGAAAACACCCGGCCGTACCCAGTTGCTGAACTTCTTCAGCCTGGATGACGAACGCCGCCTGGTCGACCTGCCAGGCTACGGCTACGCCAAGGTGCCCATCCCCCTCAAGCAGCACTGGCAGCGCCACCTGGAAGCTTACCTGGGTAGCCGCGAATGCCTGCGTGGCGTGATCTTGATGATGGATGTCCGCCACCCGATGACGGACTTCGACAAAATGATGCTCGATTGGGCCAAGGCCAGCGGCATGCCCATGCACATCCTGCTGACCAAGGCCGACAAGCTCACCCACGGCGCCGCCAAGAACACCTTGCTCAAGGTGCAATCGGAGATCAGGAAAGGCTGGGGCGAAGGCGTGACCATCCAACTGTTCTCGGCCCCCAAGCGCCTGGGCCTTGAAGACGCCTACCGCGTGCTGGCCGACTGGATGGCGCTTGAAGACAAGCCTGCCGCCTGAGGGCGAAGGCCCGCATCAGGCAAATTTCAGGCAAAAAAAACCCCGGACTTCGTATGGGGAGGGGGAAGTTCGGGGTCCAAGCCCGGACCGCTAGGGCGGGGTCCGGATATCTGCCAACACTTAACACAACATAGGAGCATCGAACGGCTTCACCAGCCATTCAGGTACTCTGAGTTGCAGTTCACTGCTTTAGTTCCTGGGGCCTGGAACTATTTGCCGCAGTTTCATGAAACAGCTGGACACAGGCCGGGGCGCCTGTAACGAAAAATCGCCACACAACGCCCCTTTGCCCCGTGCAATCAGTGGGCTTCGTCCCAGTTCGCGCCTACACCGGCCTCGACCAGCAGCGGCACATCCAGCTGCGCCGCCTGGCTCATATGCTTTCGAATTTCATCTTTCACCAGGTCCACGAGGTCTTCGCGCACCTCGAGAACAAGTTCGTCGTGCACCTGCAGGATCACCCGCGCATCCAGTGCGCTTTCGGTCAGCCAGTTGTCCACGTTGACCATGGCGCGCTTGATGATATCGGCGGCCGTGCCTTGCATCGGCGCGTTGATCGCCGTGCGCTCGGCTCCCCGGCGCAAGGCTGGGTTCTTGGCGTTGATATCAGGCAGGTAGAGCCTGCGACCGAACAAGGTTTCCACGAACCCCTGCTCTGCGGCCTGGGCACGGGTACGCTCCATGTAGGCCAGCACCCCTGGATAGCGGGTGAAGTAACGATCGATGTAGTCCTGGGACTGCTTGCGGTCCACCCCGATCTGCTTGGCCAGGCCAAAAGCGCTCATGCCGTAGATAAGCCCGAAGTTGATCGCCTTGGCGCTGCGCCGCTGGTCATGGGTAACCTGTTCGAGCGCGACGCCGAATACTTCCGCTGCCGTCGCACGGTGCACGTCCAGATCGTTTTGGAAGGCGTGCAGCAAGCCTTCGTCCTTGGCCAGGTGCGCCATGATGCGCAGCTCGATCTGGGAGTAGTCGGCGGCCAGCAGCTTGTAGCCAGGGCTTGCGATGAAGGCCTGGCGGATTCGCCGGCCTTCGGCCGTACGGATCGGAATGTTCTGCAGGTTCGGGTCACTGGACGAAAGACGGCCCGTGGCCGCCACCGCCTGCTGGTACGACGTGTGGATTCGACCCGTGCGCGGGTTGATCTGCCCCGGCAACTTGTCGGTGTAGGTGCTCTTGAGCTTGCTCAGGCTGCGGTACTGCATCAGCACTTCAGGCAGTGGATACCCTTGTTCGGCCAGCTCGTCCAGCACGGCTTCTGCCGTCGATGGTTGACCCTTGGCCGTCTTGCTGATCACCGGCATGCCCAGCTTGTCGTACAGGATCGCGCCCAGCTGCTTGGGCGAACCCAGGTTGAATTCCTCCCCCGCCAGTTCGAAGGCCCGCTGCTCCAGCTCGGCCATCTTCACACCCAGCTCGCCGCTCTGGACGTGCAACAGCGCCGCATCGACCAACGCGCCCTGGCGCTCGATCTTGGCCAGCACCGGTACCAGCGGCATTTCGATGTCCATTAGCACCGGCTGCACACTGGGCGTCTTGGCCATATGCGCCTGCAACGCCTGGTGCAAGCGCAGGGTGATGTCGGCATCTTCGGCCGCATAGGGGCCGGCCTTGTCCAGATGAATCTGGTTGAAGGTCAGCTGCTTGGCACCTTTGCCCGCAATGTCCTCGAAAGCGATGGTGGTGTGCCCAAGGTACTTTTGCGCCAGGCTGTCCATGTCGTGCCGCGTGCCCGTCGAGTTGAACACGTACGATTCGAGCATGGTGTCATAGGCCACACCCCGCACCTGGATCGCGGGCGAACCGTTGGCAAGGATGTTGATGTCGTACTTGGCGTTCTGGCCCACCTTGGCTTTTGCCGGATCCTCCAGCAGGGGCTTGAGCGCAAGCAGGACGGCCTCACGATCCAACTGGACAGGGGCGCCTTCGTAGTCGTGCATCAAAGGGACGTAGGCCGCTTCATGGGGCTCGACGGCAAAGGAAATCCCTACCAGCTGGGCGCGCTGGGCATCAAGGCCGGTGGTTTCGGTATCGAACGCGAACAGCGGTGCCTGGCGCAGCTTCTCGAGCCAGGCGTCGAAGCGTTCTTGATCAAGGATGGTTTCATAGCGGGCTTCGACCATGGCCGCCGGGGCCTCCACCGGGGGCAGTTGGTCCCCCTCCCGAGCCGCATCGCGCTGCAGGTCGGCAATCCAGCTCTTGAACTCCATTTCGGTGTACAGCGCCAGCAGCGCCTCGCGGTCCGGTTCGCCGCACACCAGTGCATCGACTTCGATGTCCAGCGGCACGTCGATCTTGATGGTAGCCAGCTCGTAGGACATGAAAGCCGCATCCCGGTGCTCTTCAAGCTTGGCGGGCAGGCTCTTGGCGCCACGGATAGGCAGCGCAGGCACCTTGTCCAGGTTCGCGTACAGGTCGCTGAGCCCCCCGCCGATCCCGGTCAACAGCCCGACGGCAGTCTTTTCGCCCACGCCTGGCACACCTGGGATGTTATCGACCTTGTCGCCCATCAGCGCCAGGAAGTCGATGATGTGCTCGGGGCCGACCCCAAATTTCTCGTGCACGCCAGCCACGTCCAGCACGCTACCGGTCATGGTATTGACCAGGGTAATGTGCCCGTCGACCAGCTGCGCCATGTCCTTGTCGCCGGTAGAAATGATGACCGGGCGGTTCAGCGCCGCGCTGCTACGGGCCAAGGTACCGATGACATCGTCAGCCTCGACGCCTTCGACGCACAACAGTGGGTAGCCCATGGCCTTGACGCTGGCATGCAGCGGCTCGATCTGCACCCGCAGATCGTCCGGCATGCTGGGGCGGTTGGCCTTGTAGTCGGCAAACAGGGTGTCGCGGAACGTGCCGCCCTTGGCGTCGAACACCACGGCGAACAAGCTGTCCGGGTACTGCCTACGCAGGCTCTTGAGCATGTTGAGCACACCCTTCACCGCACCGGTCGGCATACCCTTGGACGTGGTCAGCGGGGGCAGGGCATGGAAGGCGCGATAAAGGTAGGAGGAACCGTCCACGAGGACGAGGGGCGCTTGGCTCATGAGCAGAATCAACCTTTTCGACGGGTCCGGCGCTAGAATAGCCAGAATCATTGACGACAAAGGGACTAGGTTATCATGCGTACACTCAATCGCCTGTTACTGCTCTGCCTGATGGCAGGTCTGCCCGTCGTCACCTTGGCGGCGGATGACGCGCCCTCGGCCGATCCCGAGGTGACCATTCGCACGGAAGGCGACAAGACCATCCAGGAATATCGCCAAAACGGCTTCCTGTATGCGATCAAGATCACGCCCAAACATGGCAAGCCTTACTTTCTGGTACGCGCCGATGGCTCCGATGGCAATTTCATTCGTTCCGACCAGCCGGACATGCTGATTCCGTCCTGGAAGATCTTCGAGTGGTAATCTGACGCGCACCGTTCACATCAACCCGGCACTTCGGCCAGAAGTGCCTGCATGGGCAATCTTTCATCATGTCAGTCTTCACCCCCGTGACCCGGCCTGAGCTGGAAACCTTTCTGGCACCTTACGAGCTGGGTCGTCTGCTCGATTTCCAGGGTATCGCCGCCGGCACCGAGAACAGCAATTTCTTCGTCAGCCTCGAACAGGGGGAGTTCGTGCTGACGCTGATCGAGCGTGGGCCCAGCGAGGACATGCCGTTCTTCATCGAGTTGCTCGATACCCTGCACACGGCCCGGATGCCAGTGCCCTACGCCATTCGTGACCGTGACGGCCATGGCCTGCGCGAACTGTGCGGCAAGCCGGCGCTGCTGCAACCCAGGCTCTCGGGCAAACATATCAAGGCGCCCAATTCCCAGCATTGTGCCCAGGTCGGTGAACTGCTGGCACACATTCACCTGGCCACCCGCGAACACATCATCGAGCGCCGCACGGACCGAGGCCTTGAGTGGATGCTAGCCGCCGGGGCCGAACTGCTGCCGCGCCTGAACGCCGAGCAGGCCAGCCTGCTGCAACCGGCGCTGGATGAAATCGCCGCCTACCAGGCGCAGATCCTGGCATTGCCCCGGGCCAACCTGCATGCCGACCTGTTCCGCGACAACGTGATGTTCGAAGGCACCCACTTGTCTGGGGTCATCGACTTCTACAATGCCTGCTCGGGGCCGATGCTGTACGACATTGCCATTACCCTGAACGACTGGTGCCTGGATGCACAGGCCGGCATCGATGTACCCCGCGCCCAGGCTTTGCTTGCTGCCTACGCCGCATTGCGGCCATTCACGGCAGCCGAAGCTGAACTCTGGCCGCAGATGTTGCGCGTTGCCTGCGTGCGGTTCTGGCTGTCTCGCCTGATCGCGGCAGAGTCCTTCGCCGGCATGGACGTGATGATCCACGACCCAAGCGAATTCGAAGTGCGCCTGGCGCAGCGCCAGCAGGTGGCCGTGAAGCTGCCGTTCGCCCTCTGACCCGAATCCTGTCGGCAGGCCCTGCGTCTGCCCATGGGAATCAGGCGCTGCCCAGGCGGCGCTCAACCCAGGCATGCCGCCACCTCATACCATTACAACTGCTCCAGGCAGCTCGCCAGGTCGCTTCCTAGCTTGTCGAGCAAGCGCTCGTAGCCTTGCGCATTTACCGGATCGGTGCCACCAAGCGCATCGAGCTCGGCCAGGCGCACCGGCAAACCGGCTGTCAGGGTTTCGGCCAGCCGAGGGCGCAAGGGCGGCTCGCTGAAGACACACGTCTTGCCCACTTCCTGCAGCCGCTTGCGCATGGCGGCCACGTGTTGAGCGCCGGGCTGCACTTCGGAGGCCACACTGAACACGCCAGTGTGCTTGAGGCCATATTCAGCTTCGAAATAATCGAAGGCCTCGTGGAACACGAAGTACGGCTTGCCGGCCACGCCTGCTACCCGTGCCTTGATACGGGCGTCGAGCGCGTCCAGGCGTTGGGTGAACGCCGCCAGGTTACGCTTGTAGCGGTCGGCATTGGCAGGGTCCGCGCTGGCGAGATCGGCGGCCATCTTTCCAGCGATCACCCGGGCGTTCACCGAAGACAACCACAAGTGCGCATCGAGGCTGCCCGGGCGGTGGTCATGGTCATGGTCGTCATGGTCTTCGTCATGGGAATGGCTATCTTCACCGAAGTGACGCAGCTTCATGCCCGGCAGCGACTGTACCGCGACGGTCGGCTTGCTGCGGTTACCCAGCACCCTTGGCAGGAAGCCTTCCATGTCCGGGCCGATCCAGTACAGCAAATCCGCATCCGCGACCCTGCGCACGTCCGAGGGACGCAATGCGTAATGATGAGGCGAGGCGCCTGGCGGCAACAGCACTTCAGGGCTGCCGACACCGTCCTGCACAGCAGCGGCGATCTGTTGCAGTGGCTTGATGCTGGTCAGCACACGCACGTCGGCGTGGGCGGAAAATGCGATGAAAGCGACAAACAGGGTAAGGAATCGGGCCACGGTAGGTACTCGAATCGTCAGAAACAGGTAACATAATAACGTCTCCATCCAGAATCGTCGCTGCCCATGTCCATTACGCCGCTGGCCAACCGTCCCCATGACCATTCCCATTGCGTGCACAGCGCCCTGGCCGAAGCCGACGCCTTGTGCGCCCGTCAGGGTCTGCGCCTGACGGCGCTGCGTCGCCGGGTACTGGAACTGGTGTGGCAGAGCCACGAACCGCTGGGCGCCTACGACATCCTGGCGGTGCTCAGCGAACAGGATGGTCGTCGCGCGGCGCCGCCCACGGTGTACCGCGCGCTGGACTTCCTCCTGGAAAACGGCCTCGTGCACCGCATCGCCTCGCTGAACGCCTTCATCGGTTGTAGCCATCCCGAGCATTCGCACCAGGGGCAGTTTCTGATTTGCCGGCTGTGCCATATCGCCATTGAACTGGAGCAGGCAAGTATCAGCGATGCCATCGTCGGCAGCGCCAGGCACGTGGGTTTCACGGTCGAGAACCAGACCGTCGAAGTCGTGGGCGTGTGCAGCAACTGCAAGGACGCGGCATGAGCGACGCGCTGATCCGGCTGGAGCAGGTCGGCGTCACCTATGGCGGCGAGGCCGTGCTCGACAGCATTGACCTGGCAGTCGCGCCGGGCCAGATCGTCACCCTGATCGGGCCCAATGGGGCGGGCAAGACCACATTGGTCCGCGCCGTGCTGGGCCTGCTAAAGCCACACCGTGGCTCGGTATGGCGCAAACCCCGGCTGCGCATTGGCTACATGCCGCAAAAAATCCAGGTCGACGCCACGTTGCCGTTGTCGGTGCTGCGCTTTCTACGCCTGGTGCCCGGCGTAGATCGCGTGGCGGCCTTGTCAGCGCTTCAGCAGGTCGGCGCCGAGCACGTGATCGACAGCCCGATCCAGACTGTGTCCGGGGGTGAAATGCAACGCGTGCTGCTGGCCCGTGCACTGCTGCGAGAGCCGCAGTTGCTGGTGCTGGACGAGCCGGTCCAAGGCGTTGACGTGGTAGGGCAGACCGAGCTTTACAACCTCATCACCCGACTGCGTGACCGCCTGGGTTGCGGCGTGTTGATGGTTTCCCACGACCTGCACCTGGTCATGAGTGCGACAGACCAGGTGGTGTGCCTGAATCGCCATGTGTGCTGCTCCGGTCATCCCGAGCAGGTCAGCGGTGACCCGGCATTCGTCGAACTGTTCGGCCAGACCGCACCGAGCCTGGCCATTTATCACCATCATCATGACCACAGCCACGACCTGCACGGTTCGGTGGTCGCCCCATCCCCCCATGTCCACGGAGCGCACTGCAAGCATGGCTGATTTTCTTCTCTACGCCCTGCTCGCTGGTCTGTCCCTCGCGCTGGTAGCTGGCCCTCTTGGCTCGTTCGTCGTCTGGCGGCGCATGGCCTATTTTGGCGACACCCTGTCCCATGCCGCCTTGCTGGGCGTGGCCCTGGGCTTCGTGCTGGATGTCAGCCCCACGTTGGCCGTCACCGTGGGCTGCCTGTTGCTGGCGATTCTGCTGGTGACCTTGCAGCAACGCCAGCCTCTGGCATCCGACACGCTACTGGGCATCCTGGCGCCCAGTACCTTGTCCCTGGGCCTGGTGGTGCTGAGCTTCATGCACGACGTGCGCATCGACCTGATGGCTTACCTGTTCGGGGATCTGCTGGCCATCAGCCCGACCGATCTTGCCTGGATTCTGGGCGGTACCGCCCTGGTACTCGTACTGATCGCCGTCTTGTGGCGCCCTTTGCTCGCCGTCACCGTCCACGAAGAACTGGCAACGGTCGAAGGGTTACCGGTTGCAGCCTTGCGCATGGCGCTGATGCTGCTCATTGCCGTGGTCATTGCGGTGGCCATGAAGATCGTCGGCGTCTTGCTGATCACTTCTTTATTGATCATTCCGGCGGCAGCTGCACAACGGCATGCGCGCTCTCCGGAGCAGATGGCTGTAGGCGCCAGCGTCATCGGCGTACTAGCGGTCTGCGGCGGGCTGGCCTTGTCATGGTTCAAGGACACCCCTGCCGGCCCATCCATTGTGGTGTGCGCTGCGGTGCTATTCTTGCTGAGTCTGGCCCTGCCCAAACGGTGAGCGAAAGGCTTACAAGGCCTGCCTTGCAACCTTCGGCGCAGTTAAGGGTCTGTAAGACCAGTTTTCGAGCGTGCGCACCTGGGTGTAGACTTGCTCGCTTTTTGCGCAAATAGAGAGCCGCAGGAATGAAGCCGTTTGCCTCCCGTTGTCTGCTTGTTGGCGTATTTTCCCTGTTCCTCGCCGCGTGCTCCCAAGCACCGGTCGAACAGGCCAGCACGCCTGCCCAGCCTGATGCATGGCAGCAATTGCAACAAAATATCGCCAGCAACGAGCTGGCTACCGCAGAAGACCAACTGGTCTCCCTGCAAGCGCAGTCGCCTGGCGACGGCCGCATTGAACAATACCAGCGCGAGCTGGCCGAAGCTTACCTGCAACGCAGTCAGATCATGCTGCAGAAGGGTGACGTGAACGCGGCGGTCACAGCCTTGGCGCGCGCGCGCGCACTCATGCCACAGGCTCCGGCGGTTACTGGCGGTGATGCCGTTTCACAAGCGCGCAAGGCCGAGCTGGCCAAGGCCGAAGCCGCACTCAAGGCTGCCGAAGCCAAGCCCAGGGCTCGAGTGATCGACCCCAGTGCGCCCAGCACGGTCATTGCGTTGGAAACCACCAACATCCAAGCCATGCGCCAGCAACTCGATGACATTGCCGCCGACGTGGTCAACTATGGTTGCGATGTGGTGTTCCAGGTGCCACGCAGCGCGGATGCGCCGTGGCTGAAGACATTATTGACCAAGCGTGTTCGCAAGATCGACAGCACCTTCGAGCTGAAACAGAAGCACGATATCCAGCGCGCACTGCCTGCTCAGGTGGTGCTGGTTCCCCACCAGCGCTAAGCCAGTGAACAGGGGCTGCGAGGCAGCCCCTGATACACCAGTGATTTAAGCAGGAACCGCTTCGGCAGCCGCTTCACGCTCCCACACGCGATGCCCTTCCACTGCCTTGACGAACGCGTCCATGGCCTTCTGGTCGTCGCCGGTCAGCAGACCTTTGTCTTCCTTCAGACCCAACGTTGCCAGCAGTTCCTGAGTCAGCACCATCGCCTTGAGGTGCTTGTAGCCCTCAAGCAGGAAGTGCTTGGCCAGGCCACTGGCCGCCATGGCATCGGTGGATGCCTTGCCAGCGGGTACGACGATGCCATCGAACATGATCGACGGCATACCTTCCATCGATGCATCCACCGGCAGTTGCGTACCGTCGGCGGCCTTCACAGGCGCGGAGGTCGGGCCCAGCAGCATGGGGCGAGCACTCTGCGCTTCCAGAGCCTTGACCATCTTGTCGACACTGGCAGCATCTACGCCGTTGGCGATCAGTACAGCGATCTTGCGACCCTTGATCCCAACCTTGCCCGGGTGGTTCATCTGGCTTAAGGCTGGCGATTTGGCCAGCTGGCTGCCCTTGACCTTGACGGTACCGGCTTTAGGGGCTGGCAGGCCTAGGTTTTCGGCCACGGCGGCTGCCAGCTTCAGGTCGATGTTGGCGAGAATTTCATTCACCTGGCGGGCGCGGATGTGCTCACGCTCGACCTTGCCCAATTCGAAGCTGTAGGCCTTGATGATGTGCTGCTGTTCGGTCGGGCTCATGCTCTGGAAGAACAGGCGCGCCTGGGAGAAGTGGTCACCGAACGAATCGCTGCGCTGGCGAATCTTGTGCGCATCGACGCGTTCCTGATAGGTCTCGAAACCGCCATCGCGAGGGCCGGGCGGGGTTTCCTTCGGCCAGCCACCATCAATGGAGTTGGGCTCGTAGGCGGCGCGGCCCTTGTGCACGATATGCTGGTGCATCGCGTCGCGCTGGTTGTTGTGGTTCGGCGCGACCGGGCGATTGATCGGGATCTGGTGGAAGTTCGGGCCACCCAGGCGGCTGATCTGGGTATCGGTGTAGGAGAACAGGCGACCTTGCAGCAACGGGTCATTGGTAAAGTCGATGCCCGGCACGATGTGGCCTGGGCAGAATGCAATCTGCTCGACCTCGGAGAAGAAGTTGTCCGGGTTGCGGTTGAGCACCATCTTGCCCAGTGGCGTGACCGGTACCAGCTCTTCGGGGATGATCTTGGTCGGGTCCAGCAGGTCGAAGTCGAACTTGTGCTCGTCGGCCTCAGGCACGATCTGCACGCCCAGTTCCCATTCCGGGTAATCGCCGGTTTCGATGGCTTCCCACAGGTCACGACGGTGATAGTCGGTGTCCTTGCCCGCCAGCTTTTGCGCCTCGTCCCACAGTACGGAGTGCACGCCCTCGCTGGGCTTCCAGTGGAACTTGACGAAGTGGGCCACGCCTTCGGCGTTGACCAGGCGGAAGGTGTGCACGCCGAAGCCTTCCATCATGCGCAGGCTGCGCGGAATGGCACGGTCGGACATGGCCCAGACGACCATGTGCGCCGATTCAGGCACCAGCGAGACGAAGTCCCAGAAGGTGTCGTGAGCCGAACCGCCGGTAGGGATCTCATTGTGCGGCTCGGGCTTGACGGCGTGTACGAAGTCCGGGAACTTGATCGCGTCTTGGATGAAGAACACCGGCATGTTGTTGCCGACCAGGTCGAAGTTGCCTTCATCGGTGTAGAACTTCACGGCAAAGCCGCGCACGTCACGTACCGTGTCACCAGAGCCGCGCGGCCCCTGTACGGTGGAGAAGCGTACGAATACCGGGGTGATCTTTTCCGGGTCTTGCAGGAAGCCGGCCTTGGTCAGTTCGGCGTGGCAGCCATAGCTCTGGAAATAACCGTGGGCACCGGTGCCTCGGGCATGGACGATACGCTCCGGGATGCGCTCATGGTCAAAATGGGTGATCTTCTCGCGCATGATGAAGTCTTCAAGCAGCGAGGGGCCGCGGTCGCCGGCCTTCAAGGTGTTCTGGTTGTCCGAGATGCGCACACCCTGATTAGTGCGCAGCGCCTGCCCGGTGGCATCGCTGCGGTCTGCTTCCAGGCTCTGCAGCTTGGCATTGGTATTGGCCCGATCCGGGGTCTGGGTACCTGCGGCCTCGCTGTGCTTCGGCGCATCCTTGTTCTTGCTGGGCATGGTTGGCTTTCCTCATCAGTCTTAAGGTGCCCGATCGGGCTTGTCCAGCTAGTGACTCGGCCAGAGGCGCGAGCGTTCCATCGGGATGACCAGCTGTCGCCATATAGCGTTCAGATTGGTCAGAGGCAAAATAAATGCTAAGAACAGCGGTTATAAAAGGCTAAAATGCGGCCCCCAGCCCACCGCTGAATCAATTTCCATGCGCCCCACAAGGTTCGCTACGTGATCGAGTTCCAACAGGTACACAAGACTTACCGCGTTGCCGGTAGAGAAATTCCCGCACTGAATCCCACGACCCTGACGATCGAGGATGGCCAAGTGTTCGGCCTGATCGGCCATTCCGGGGCCGGCAAGAGCACCATGCTGCGCCTGATCAATCGCCTGGAAGAGCCTTCCGGCGGCAAGATTATCGTCGATGGTGAAGACGTCACCGCCTTCAATGCCAATCAATTGCGCGGTTTTCGCCAGCAGGTCGGCATGATTTTCCAGCATTTCAACCTGCTGGCTTCCAAGACCGTTGCAGACAACGTCGCTCTGCCGCTCACCCTTGCTGGCCAATTGTCGCGCGCCGAGATTGACAAACGCGTGGTCGAGCTTCTGGCCCGGGTCGGTCTGTCGGACCATGCTCGCAAGTACCCTGCACAGTTGTCGGGCGGTCAGAAGCAGCGCGTCGGCATTGCCCGTGCCTTGTCGACCAACCCGAAGATCCTGTTGTGTGATGAGGCGACCAGCGCCCTGGACCCGCAGACCACTGCCTCGGTACTGCAGCTACTGGCCGAGATCAACCGGGAGCTGAAACTCACCATCGTGCTGATTACCCACGAAATGGACGTGATCCGCCGCGTCTGCGACCGGGTAGCAGTGATGGACGCCGGTCAGATCGTCGAGCAAGGCTCGGTGGCGGATGTGTTCCTGCACCCGCAGCACCCCACCACCAAGCGCTTCGTGCAGGAAGACGATCACGTCGATGAAGGCGAACAGCGCGACGACTTCGCCCATGTGCCAGGCCGCATCGTACGCCTGACCTTCCAGGGCGAAGCCACCTACGCGCCGCTGCTGGGTACCGTTGCCCGTGAGACCGGCGTGGACTACAGCATCCTTGCCGGGCGTATCGATCGCATCAAGGACGTCCCCTACGGTCAGCTCACGCTCGCCCTGATTGGCGGCGACATGCAAGCGGCCTTTGCCCGCTTCAAGGCCGCGGATGTTCATATGGAGGTACTGCGTTGATGGACGCCTTGAGTTTCTTTGCCAACGTCGACTGGGCCGAAATCTGGCTGGCAACCGTCGATACCCTGATCATGCTGTTCGGCTCGCTGTTCTTCACCGTGCTGCTGGGCCTGCCGCTGGGCGTGCTGCTGTTTCTGTGCGGTCCGCGCCAGATGTTCGAACAAAAGGGCGTGTACGCCTTGCTGTCGCTAGTGGTCAACGTGCTGCGTTCGCTGCCGTTCATCATCCTGTTGATCGTGATGATCCCCATCACCGTGCTGATCACCGGCACGTCGCTGGGCGTGGCGGGTGCGATTCCGCCCTTGGTAGTGGGTGCCACGCCATTCTTCGCCCGCCTGGTCGAAACCGCTCTGCGCGAAGTGGATCGCGGCATCATCGAAGCCACACAGTCCATGGGTGCCACCACGCGCCAGATCATCACCAGCGCCCTGTTGCCCGAGGCCCGGCCAGGGATCTTCGCCGCGATCACCGTCACGGCCATCACGCTGGTTTCCTATACCGCGATGGCCGGTGTCGTGGGTGCGGGTGGTCTGGGGGACCTGGCGATTCGTTTCGGCTACCAGCGTTTCCAGACTGACGTCATGGTCGTGACCGTGGTGCTGTTGCTGGTGCTGGTGCAGGTCCTGCAAAGTGTCGGCGACCGGCTGGTTGTGCATTTTTCCCGTAAGTAACCCCAATGGGGTCGGCTCGGCCGACCCGTTCGGGGGCCGTCGCGGCCCTCACAAGGAGTGATCAATGAAGAAGCTGCTTGCTGTCGCTGCCGCCATCGCGGCCTTCTCGGCCCAGGCCGATACCCTGACCGTCGCTGCTACGCCGGTACCCCACGCCGAGATCCTCAACGTGGTCAAGCCGCTGCTGGCCAAGGAAGGGGTAGAGCTGAAGGTGAAGGAATTCACCGACTACATTCAGCCAAACGTGCAGGTGGCGGAAAAGCGCCTCGACGCCAACTTCTTCCAGCACCAGCCTTACCTCGATGAGTTCAACAAGGCCAAGGGTACCGATCTGGTGAACGTGACTGGCGTGCACATCGAACCGCTGGGCGTTTATTCCACCAAGATCAAGAAGCTCGACGAACTCCCATCCGGCGCTACCGTGGTCATCCCCAACGATGCCACCAACGGTGGCCGTGCCCTGCTGCTGCTGGACAAGGCCGGCGTCATCAAGCTCAAGGACAACAGCAACATCCTCTCCACCGTGAAAGACGTTGCCGAGAACCCGAAGAACATCAAGTTCCGCGAACTAGAAGCGGCCACCATCCCGCGCGTGCTGACCCAGGTCGATGCCGCCCTGATCAACACCAACTATGCGCTGGAAGCCAAGTTGAACCCGGAAAAGGATGCGCTGGCCATTGAGGGCAGCGATTCGCCTTACGTGAATATCCTCGTCGCGCGTCCGGACAACAAGGACAGTGAAGACATGAAGAAACTGGCAGCCGCCCTGCATTCGCCCGAGGTGAAGCAGTTCATCACCGAGAAATACAAAGGCGCTGTAGTACCCGCGTTCTGAGCCTGCACCCTGGGTCGCCAAGCGGCCCAGGGTGAGGTTGCCATTTGGAGCGTGACGCAAGCACGGGGGTCATGCGCCTGTGCTATCGCTCCAGAGGCCAGGTCCCGCGCAGGGCCCTGACAGATGCTCAGTCGCCCCGGACCAGACCGGGCAGGCGGGCCACCAACTTCTTGCTGTCGAACGGCGCACGAATGAAGCCACGCTGACTGCCGTCCGGGCCGACGATTGCCAGGTTGCCACTGTGGTCCACGGTGTAACCGGGCTTGCTGGTGTCGGCAGGGATGAAGGGGATGCTAAGCGCATTGGCCAGCTTCTGGGTATCTTCCACGGAACCGGCCAACCCCACGAAGTCCTTGTCGAAGTAACCCAGGTATTGCTTGAGCTGGCTCGGCGTGTCGCGGTTGGGGTCCACGCTCACCAACACCACCTGCAAGCGGTCCAGCGCCTGCTTGGGCAGTTCACTCTTTACCTGTCGCAGCTGCGCCAATGTGGTGGGGCAGATGTCCGGACAGTAGGTATAGCCAAAGAACAGCAGCGACCACTTGCCTTTCAACTCATCCAGCTGCACCGGCTGGCCGTTCTGGTTGGTCATGGTCACGTCAGCCACCGTCCGGCTTTGCGGCAGCAGGATGATGCCGGCATCGATGAGCTCGGTAGCGCTCGGTGGGCGCTTGGCGTTGAGCACATTGTTGAGGATCAGGCCCATGATCACGACGATCAGGGCAGCGATGAGGAAGACGGCTTTCTGGGTTCGGGTCATGGGCTCGATAACAGGTTGAGGTCGACGATAACTGCAATGAACAGCGCACAAGGTAGGCGCTAGGGTACGCCATGCCGGCGTGCTACGCATGCGGCGCGGCGCCACGGTTTGCATTGGTCTTAATGGGCTGTGCGGGACGATTAGCACAGTGCACCCGGTTTTCATGAAATGAACTTCATCAACAGCCCAATGGCTCTAAATCGGTGTAATTGAAGGGGAACAGTCACGCAGGAAGCGCCATATATGCTGGATACGACAGGCATCGGATCCGTTTATAACAAATGGATCTTAACTTAATTGAATATCCAGCTAAGTTAGTGTCTTCCGTTTGAAACGATTTGTCCTTGGAGTTGTCATGAACATCGCTGCTGTACGCGAGCAGGTGAATCAAGCCCACCAACATGAAGGCCAGACCGGCCAGCTGAAAAAACGCCTCGCGCTGCAACTGCCGCACCTGCACCCTTCCATCCAATTGCCGGAGCAGGGTGCTCAGGACACGTTGGCGCGCTTTGTGGGTGCCTACATCGATCAAGTGCCGGAACTGCTTGAAGCGGCCCACGAGGTGGCGCGTGAAGCCGGTATTGAGTCGCAGATCAAGCCCGTACTGAAGATTGCCGAGGCCTACTTCCTGCAGCCGCCTAGCGTTATGCAAGGGCATGTCGGCCTGGACTGCCTGCTGGACGAGGCCTACCTGGCCCATCGCCTGGTGGAGGAGGTCAACGACCTGTATATCCGGCACTTCCAGCAGCCACTCATCCCCGTCGATACCACCGTTGCCAACCTGATCGCTCACCAGCTGATCGGCGAGGCGTTTGCCAATCAGCTCGATGAAGTGGTGCACCACTCGGTCGATGAAATGCTCGACGACGAGAGCTTCGCCGTAGAATCTGTGGAAGCCTACCGTGAAAAACTGAGCAGCCCCGAAACCGGCGCGGCCTGGAAGCGTTGGCCCTGCCTGTCACGTCAGCTGGGCGTGGAGCTCGGCCAGCCGGCCTGAGCATGGCCGGGCTGGCCAATCGTGCGATGGCCAGCCTGGGCCATAGCCCGAGGTCAGGCGCCCACGCCGGACGTGGTGCGTAACCGTCCTTCCACCCGTCGTTTCAAGCGCTTGTGCTCGACTCGAAGCTTGGAACCACTGGCCGCATTGCTGCGGCTCCAGTCTTCGAGCAATTCCAGACACGCGTGGTCGATATAGCTGAGATTGCCCAGCGGCACATGCAACGTGGTGCCGGCGGGTACGCCGTCTAGCACCTTGGTCAGCGCCGGCACCTTGAGAAAGGTTGCCGCGCCGCTCAGGCGAAGTTCCATGTGCCCGGCCTTGGGCAGGTCCACCAGGCTGATCTTGAGGCGTGCGGCCTTGAAGGCGAGCTTGAGCAACGTCAGAGCAAAGCCCAACAAGACGCCCGTGAGCAGGTCGGTGAAGATGATCGCCAGGGCGGTAGCCGCATAGGTGAACATCGGCATCCGGCCATAACGCCCAAGGCCCCTGAAGGCTTTGAGATCGATCAGTTTTATCCCGGTAAACACCAGCACACCGGCCAGGCTCGCAATCGGAATCTGCTGCAGGATGCTGCTGAGCACGACCACGAACGCCAACAGCCACACGCCATGCAGAATCGCCGAAGCCCGGGTTTGTGCGCCGGCCTGAACGTTGGCCGAGCTACGCACGATCACGCCGGTCATGGGTAGCGCGCCCAGTATCCCGCACAGCATGTTGCCGATGCCTTGGGCCGACAGTTCCCGGTCGAAATCCGAACGCTGGCCACTGTGCATGCGGTCCACCGCTGCGGCAGACAACAAGGTTTCGGCGCTGGCGATGAATGCCAGTGCAAAGGCCGCCACCAGCAGGCCAGGGTCAGTCAGTTTCATCAGGTCATCGAAGCGAATCCAGTCGATGGCCTCGGACAAGTCCGCCGGTACCTCTACGCGGTTCACCGGCAGCGCCAGCCACAGGCTGATGGCAGTCATGGCTGTCACGCCCAGCAACGCTCCCGGAATGAAGCGCAAGCGTTGTGGCCGCAATCGCTCCCAGCCCCACATGATGAGCATGGTGCCCAACCCCAATGCACCGGCCTGCCAACCCATGCCTGCGCTTTCCAGCGGCAACGCCCCAGCGACGGTTGCCGGGAACGCCAGCAGGTTCTGCATGCCCGACGGTTGAGGCGCGGTGTCGAACATCACATGGACTTGCGACAGCACGATCAGTACCCCGATACCCGCCAGCATGCCGTACACCACCGCCGGCGCCGTTACTCGGAACCAGCAGCCCAGGCGCAGGCGCCCGGCCAGCAACTGCAGCAAGCCTGCCAGAAGCAGAATCGGCCCGAGCATGGCCATGCCGTGCTGGCGCACCAGTTCGAAGACCAGCACCGCCAGCCCAGCTGCCGGTCCGCTGACCTGCAACGGGGAGCCGGCGAGAAAACCGACGACAATGCCGCCGATGATACCGGTGATCAGCCCCTTGGCCGGCGGCATGCCGGAGGCGATCGCAATGCCCATGCACAAGGGCAGGGCCACCAGAAAGACCACTACCGAGGCCAGCAACTCACGCGGCAGGGCCGCTTTCAGCTGTGTAATGTTCACCGTAATACTCCTTTCTCTATCGCACGGCCATTCCTCTGGCCGTGGGCACGTTTAGCCCCGACAGGCGCGCAGCAGCAGGCCGCCAGCGCAGCAGCCGGCACACCAGTCAGGGAATTCAGGGCAGCAGACGGCCACGCCACACCCCAACGGGGTGTAGCCGGCCATCAAGGTTCAGCGGTGGTCGGGTCGCTTAGTAGCGGCCTCTCGGCGTGGCGCAGGGCACTGGCTGGTCTGCCGACAGCGGCAGGAAGCTGTCGCTCAAGGCGTCGTAGGCTTCGATCTTGCTGGTCTCGATGTCGTACACCCAGCCATGGATATACAGCTCACCCGCGGCAAGACGCGAGGCGACGGAGGGGTGCGTACGCAGGTGATGCAGCTGGGCGATGACGTTTTCCTTGGTCAGCACCTGCATGTTCTCATGCTCGGTTTCGCACGAGCAGTTGTTCTCTACCACGGTGCGGGCTACTTCGGCATGACGCAGCCATGCGCTGACGGTCGGCATCTTGGCCAGCGACTGCGGGTTGAGCACGGCGCGCATGGCGCCGCAGTCGGAGTGGCCGCAGACGATGATGTGATGCACTTTCAACGCCATGACGGCGTACTCGATGGCGCTGGAAACGCCGCCGTTCATCTGTCCATAAGGGGGGACCACGTTACCGACGTTGCGGGTGACGAACAGATCGCCCGGCGAGCTCTGCGTGATCAGCTCCGGCACGATGCGCGAGTCGGCGCAGGTAATGAACATGGCGCGCGGCGTTTGCGCCGTGGCGAGTTTCTTGAACAGCTCTTGCTGCTCAGGAAAAACATCATGATGAAAGCGCAGGAAGCCGTCGACAATGTGCTTCAGGGCGGCATCGGCGCTTTCCGCAGGGACCTGCGGCACGACCTTGGATGGGTCCTTTACGGGCATGATTCATCCTCTTGACGGTGAGTAGGCAAATCCATTTTACCGGTGAAAGATTCTGGCAATGCTGGGATTTAGATGACAGGCATTGAGCATAAATCACAGTCGGTGTGGACTGATTTCCTACGCTAGCCGGGAAAACTTAACTGAAACTTAATTCGGAGGCTCTAGAACGGGCGTTCCAGATGATCAGGAGGGTGCTTCAATAGTAGCAAAAAAGCATCAATTGCCAAGTACCATGACTGCAATTATTTGCTTGGATTAGTGAGGCTGGGGATTAAACCCCCAGCGCTCAACGTGGCTCGCGCTGCCATACCAGCCAAGGCCTGACCACTTCGTTCACCTGCTTGCGCGGCAAGACCCCGAAATAGCGACCGTCGAACGACAAGCTGCTGTAGTCGGAGAGCAGAAGCACCTCGCTGTCCGCCAGGCGCAGGTGAGCCTGAGGCGGGCGTGGCATGCTCCGCCCACTGGGGTCCTTGGCCAGCGGCTGGCTGCGCACCTGCAACTGACCATTGACCCGCACGCCCGTCTCGGCAAAGTCCACCTCGTCGTCCGCCACGGCCACAAGGCGCTTGAGCATGTGCATGTAGCCGCCAGGGCATGATCCGCTGCCCAGGTAGCCACGGCTGTGGGCCAGATCGAACAGAGGTTGCTCGGGCGGGCAGAACATCACCAGGTCGCCTTTGGCCGGCGTCTTGTCGACTACCCAATAGATACCGGGCGGGAAACTACTGGTCACGTTGATCCTGGCGCCGCAGTGCAGCGCCAGGGGCAACAGCAGGAAACACAGGATCGCCACGGCGGCAGCCACGCTCAGCGGTCGTTTCATGCCGGGGTCGCAGTGTCCCGCAGGTCGATGGTGCGATCGCTCTCGCGCGGCGCAGGCACCTTGGCGCGGGCCAGGAAGATCGGGTCCTGGAAGTACAACGGCTGCTTGCCGTAGAACGCCGGGTAACCTGCACAGTACACCACCATGTCGCCGGCTTCCTGAATGTTGCCCTGGCTGTCCTTGCGCGGGCCAGGCATGCGCAGGGCTTCGTCGGTGGTGAGCAAGGGGCGCTGGACCTCCTGAATAGTGCGCGAAACCTGCCCGAGCAACGCACTGGAGCGGCGCCCGCTGGTGGTGATCTGCTCTTTCACGATGGTAGTCTGGCCTGTCAGCTTGGACAGATGCTCGGCGGTTTCCACGCGGTTAGGCGGGTAGGCGTTCTGGATATGGCAGTTGGAGGTGATGCTCTCGTTCTGCCCGTAGAATTCCTGCAACTGCGACAAGTCCTGGATGATCAGGTAGCACTTGATGCCGTAGCCGGCCACGAACGCCAACGACTCCTGCATGATGTCCAGCTTGCCCAGGCTTGGGAACTCATCGAGCATCATCAACAGGCGGTGCTTGTAGTGGGCCTTGGGCCGGCCGTCCTCGAAGTCCATCTTGTCGGCCAGCAGCCGCACGATCATGTTCACCAGAATTCGCACCAGCGGGCGCAGGCGCGCCTTGTCGTTGGGCTGGGTGATGATGAACAGGCTGACCGGGTCATCGTGGTTCATCAGGTCGCGGATCTTGAACTCCGAGCGCGCCACGTTGCGGGCCACGATCGGGTCGCGGAACAGCGACAGGTAGGATTTGGCGGTAGAGAGCACCGAGCCGGCTTCCTCGGCCGGCCGATCGAGCATGTCACGCGCGGCAGAGCCCACCAGCGGGTGGTTTTCGCCGTCCAGGTGACCGTAATGGGTCATCTCTTCCCACAGCTCCGCAATGGGCCGGGACGGATCGGCCAGCATGGCATCGAGCATCGGCAGGCTGGCCACGCCCCCTTCATCCTGGGCGCGGTAGCACAGGTGCAGGATGCAGCCGACCAGCATGGCCTGCGAAGTCTTCTGCCAATGGTCGTTCAGGCCCTTGCCGTCAGGGTCGACGATCAGCGTGGCCAGGTTCTGTACATCCCCCACCTCGAACTCGGTGCCCAGGCGAATCTCTTCCAGCGGGTTCCAACCCACGCAGCCATTGGCGGTCGCCGGTTCGAAACGCAGCACACGGTTGCCCGCATGCTGCTGGCGCCACCCTGCGGTCAACGCCCACAGCTCACCCTTGAGGTCCGTGATCACAGCGCTGTGCTTCCACGACAGCAAGGTAGGAATCACCAGCCCCACGCCCTTACCACTGCGCGTGGGGGCAAAGGTGAGGATGTGTTCCGGCCCGTTGTGACGCAGGTAATGCAGCTTGTTGCGCTTATCGAGCCAGGCGCCGACGTACACGCCTTCATCGGCCAGCAAACCCGCGCTCTGGATGTCCTTGTGCCCACCCCAGCGCGCCGAACCGTGCAGGAAGGCGTTGGCCTGGGCACTGTTGTTGGTGATCATGCGCACCACCACCACGGCAATCAGGCCAACCCCTGTGACCAGTACTCCGACGGAGCCTGCGGTCATCAGCGCGTCCTGCTGTTCGGTCGACCAGCGAGCGGCCCACACCAGGATCATCCAAGGGGCATAGACCCCGTTGAGGTTAGGCCCAAGGGCGGCGTGATAGTTGAACAGATAGGCGAAATATTGCGTGGCAGTGGCCAACCCGGCGAGCAGAAACGCCAGCGCCAGCAAAGCTTGCCAACGGCTGGCGCCGCCGCGTCTCTCGCCGCGAATTTGCGGCCCAACGGCGTTGTTGTGCTTCATGGATGGGCTCCGGAAAGGATGAAGTGAGTGGGAAAAAGGGCTGGAATCATGGCGATGGTGTCCGGCCACGGCTCAGCTCTTGGGTGAGGCTGCGGCGCTGTGTTTCGGTCAAGCTGCGCTCAGCCTGGCGTTGCAGGCTCCATTGCTCGACCAGCTCAGGTTGCTGGGCTCGTAACTGGCGCGCTGCCATTTCCTCGATACGAGGGGAGTACAGACCCATGCCATGGTGCAGGTCCTGCACCCGCTCCAGGCGTGCCTGCAACTGTTGCAGGCGTGCCTGGCAGCGCTGGTTCGCCTGTTCCCAGGCAGCACGCGTGGAGGGCAGGGCGATCATGCCTGGGCGTGAAGCCATGTTCTGCTGCAATTGCGCTTGCTGGCGATCGAGCATGTTCTCCAGCCGCTGTTCCAGCGCACCCGCCTGATCGGCTTTCTGCTCCACCAGTTCGCCAAGGGCCTGATCATAGCGGGCCTGCACCGAACTGCCCTGCAGCAGTGCAGCCTGCTCGGCTGCCAATGCCTGGACCTGCGCCTCGATCCCTTGGCCGGCATCATCGGCCGGCGGGTTGATGGGGGTGGGCATTTTCATCAAGCACTCCTCAAATCAGGAACAGGTAGCCGGCCTTGGCCATGGGGATACGGATCAGCCAAAGCGCCGCAAGGTGCAGGGGGTAATAGGCATAGAACAGCCAGCGCCACCGCGGCACGTTCAGTGACAGGCCGCGCGCCAGCAGCACGAGGGGCAGGGCAGCCATGGCCCAGGCATTGCCATTGATATAGGTAAGCGATGCCAACGAGAGCACTGCGCCCAATGCGGCTATCGGATTGGGACGGCGGACGAACCAGGTTGTACACAGCCCCAGCAGCACCGCCGGCCACCAGAACTCCACCAGTGCGCCACCCAGCACGCATACCATCAGCGCCACGAACCACGCCCAGCGTTGGCCTGCCAAGGCGAGCTCGCAGGCGGCCAGGGTGAGCGTAATCACCAGCAGGGTGAAGAGGATGTTCAAGGGGTAGTAGCCATACCACCACAGCCCGCCCAAGGCGATGAACGGCGGCGTGGCGAGCACGCCGAAGCCCAGCAGGCGCCAGGCGGTACGCCGGTGGCCGCCATTGGGCCAAGCCGTTGGGCGCGCCAGGTTGTAGCTCAGCACCATCACGAACAGCGGCATCGCGATACGGCCAGCTTCGAACAGGTAGGGAAGCGTCTCGTTGAACAGGTACTTGTTCACGTGATCGCCGGTCATCAACAGCAATGCCAGCCACTTCAACGCTTCGAGCGCACCGGTCTGGAATCGAATGCCCGGGGCTGCTACCTGATCGGCAGGGGCGGGGGTGCAATGCGTGCTGGTGAGTGTCATCTGCGCATCGCCTGGCCCAGTCCTGTTTCGAGGGAGAGTTTGGGTGCCATGTCGCGCGCGACCTCGCCAAGCCCCTTCTCGTTGACGATGGCCGTGCTTTTACCAATCTGGAAATTACGATTGGGGTCCACATCACGACGGTCGTGAATCACGAACTGATCGGAGCGCCCCACCTTCTGCAAGATGTGGTGATCATCCATGTCCACGACCATGCCACTGGTGGCAGAGCGGCCCTCTTGCCCAGCGTCGCGAATGCTGGCCCCAGGGTTTAGCGACTTAGCCTTTTCCTCCATTGCCTTGTGGGATTCACTACGTTGGCGGGCCTGAGTGTCTTCCTCGCCCGGGCGATTTTTCTGACCGGGTATGGGAACAGGTTGCAGGTTCAGGCTAGAGATGTAGGCCTGGTCGGGCCTGGACTGCGTCATTGCAGCCTTCATGGCTTGGCTCTGCGCCGTGGACTGCGCATTCAACTGCTTGAGCTGCTTATCGAAGAGGTCGTCGCCCATCTTGTCGACAGTTTGACTGACTTCGGGACGCTTACCCACGAATTCCGCAGCCCGGTTCTTGAGTTGATCGCCCGCTTTCTCGAACCATGTCCCGACCGTCTCCACGCCACGCTGGATCCGCGTTTTGCTCAGCGAGTCGTCGTTTTCAAAAATCACGCCTCGACCATTGGTCTCGTGATCGAACGGCCGAGTCTGGCGGTTGGAACTCAATACCGTGCCTCGCTCACCGATGAACGGCGTATTGTCCAGCACGGAGTATGAACCGTCCTCACCTTGCTTGAACGCCTCGTTGCCAGCCGTGAGCCGGGAATCGATCAACGCTTCCTGAACCTTTGCAGGGTCCCTGATGATGTCGTTGTAGCGGCCGACGCGTTGAAGATCCTCTGGCAACATGGGCTTAAGATCGAAGCCTGCGTCCTGAAGGCTGTTGTACATGTGGGCAAGTGGCCCCGCCGCCAGGTCATCATTTCTATACCCACCCCCAACCTGCGAATGCGCGCCAGGGTACTTCACTTCCTCGATCTTGGAGTTGTCATCATTGCGCAGCGCACTGGTCAACCGGAACGTACCGCGGTATTCGTTACTGGCCACCAGATGAGTGGTGGAGTCGACGTTCTTGCTGATTTCCAGGTTCTTGCCCAAGTGCTCGTCGGACAAGGCGTTCCCATAGGAAGCAACGGTATCGAAGATCGCCAACTTGTGAACGTGAGCTTGTCCGGGAGGAATCAGGTATTCGCCCGTGCTTTTGCCTTGGTCATCGAGCTTGGGCACACCACGATCGATGAACTCGTTGGCCAAGGCACGCGACTGGGCAGCACCACGGCTGAAACCGACGATGTTTACATCGACTTTCTGATCCGGGTATTTGTTATGGAACGCCACGATGGCGTTGTACGCCTGCTCAACCCGCTCCTGCCCGCCCAGGCCCGTCCCACCTTCCAGTGCCGAGCGAACGGACGTCTGTGCCTGACTGCCGACGCCGTCGAAGTACACCTTCTCGGACTGTCCCGTACGCAAGGTACTGTCGTACTGAGCGGGCGCGTGACCGGAGTTTCTGGCCAAGTTGGTACCTTGGGCATTATCCAGGTCGTACAGGCGAGCCACGTTCGTGTGCATGCCTTTAGGTTGGTCCAGGTCTTTGTTATTCCCGGTGCCATCAAAAAAGACCGAAAATCGCAGAGCGTCGCTCATGTCACGTCCCTATGCAGTTGTAAGGCTTGAGTGGTCGCGAGCCGGCGTGCATACCACGCCGGTACGCGGTCAGGCGTCTCGTTTGTTCAGCGTGATGATGAGATCACGAACTGCATCACCTGCCGCCCCGATGTAACCTTTGTAGAACTCCCTGCCCTGATGCAGTAATGGCGAACCGTCCATCGATTCTGCGGCCGCTTCGACGGTCGCAGAACCGTACTCTTCGCTCATCGCCTCGACACTGCGCGCTCGTGCGGCAGGATCGTCGTAGGGTTTCTGATACCAGCTCGACACTTGGTATTCGACGCCTTCACGTTCGAACTTTTCATTCATGCGCGCCGCCAGTGCGATCAACGACTCACGTATCAGCGTCGGGTCGATATCGTGCGCTTTCATGTACGCCTCAACGCGGACCTGAGCAGCTGCGATCAGGTCACCATGGGTGTAACCCTCCATGGGCGGGAAGACACCGTCGGGGAGCTTCATGCCAGGGGTGTAGGGGTGGTAGGTGTAGTCTTTATCAGCCATGGTTGGCTCCTTTGCGTGAACAGGGGAATTGATCAGCAGCGCTACCAGACTGGTAGTCAGTGCAAGGGCCACAAGGCCGATGCGTGAGGGTTGGTAGTGCCATCGAGGTCGTAGTTTCACAGGGTTCATCGTTGACTCCCGCCATAATGTTTTGATCTCAAAATGCTCTAAAGGCTGGCCATTTTTTTGACCCTTTGAGAGTGCCATACTAGTGCAAGTGTTCGAATGCCCTAGCGCCTCGCAAGCAGCATGCCTATTGCTCAACGACGTTTGAAACTTGGTGAATCATGAGTGATCCCCTCCATGACCGACGGCCTCAGCGGCCGATCCTCGTTACCTTTACTATGCAAAATTGCAGTGCTCCTGCCCACTTCAATCGTTTGACTGGGTTTTAGATCACGCCGATCATGAATGACAAAATTTTCTGACTGACCAACTTTCTGAAGAACGTGATAGTCGTCCATGGCGATCAGCATCCCACTGGTCGCTTTACGCTCAGTCTCTGAGGCTGCACTGACGATGGCAGATGGATTCATATCAACCGCTTTTTGCTCCATCACTTTAAAAGACTGGACACGTTGCGGGTCTTGCAAGAGCGGTTGATGATCTAACACATTGCGCAGAGGGGTCGGCACAGGCTTCAAATCAAGGCTCTCGATGTACGCAGCAGTAGGACGTGAAGTAGTGAGCTCACTTGATAATAACGACATCTGCTCCTGCGCAGTCACTGCTCGCTCTGTCTTAAGCAGCTCATAGACATCCTTACTTTCTTCGATAGCATCGCTCCGGGTATCCATCCCGATAAAGCGTGCAGCCGCAGCCAATACGTTTTTGCCAAGCTCCTTCAGGCTGGTACCCAGTTCTTCAAATAGCCGAGATGGAGCGCTGCGGCTGAGCCGATCACCCTGCTCAAAAATGACCAGCCTGCCAGCGGCTTCATGTTTAAACGGCTGATTTTGACGATCAAAAATATTCAACGTTCCCCTTTCCAAAGGAAAGGGTCGATTATTGATAGTTTTAAATGTGCCGTCTTCACCCAGTACGAACGCTCGGTCGCCGTGTTTTAGGCGTGAATCAATCAGCGCGCGCTGAACGTTTTGCGGATCTTCGATAAGCTCGTTATATTGCGCAACACGCTGCACATCTTCATGTTGCATCGGGTTTAGCTCAATGCCTGCAGTACCCAAGCGCTCATACATTAGTGCCAGTGGACCGGCTGCCAGCACGTCATTTCGATAGCCTCCGCCAACCTGAGAGTGTGCACCTGCAAACCTGATTTCTTCAATATTCGCGTTGTCATCTCTGCGCAGCGCACTGGTCAATCTGAACGTGTCACGGTATTCATTCATGGCCACCAAATGGGTCGTCGAATCAACATTTTTGTTGATCTCCAAGTTCTTACCCAAATGAGTATCCGTATTGGGCAACCCATCGGTAGCCACCGTATCGAATATCCCTAATTTATTGACGTGAGCCTGACCCGGGGCTATTAAAAACTCACCCGTACGCTTACCTTGCTCATCAAGTTTTGGCACACCATTCTGGATGAATTTGTTAGCCAAGCTTCTTGCCTGAGAGGCGCCGCGGCTAAACCCCACGATATTAACGTTTATAGAATCATCCGGATACTTATTATGAAAAGCGACCAATACATCGTAAGCTTGGTCAATCCGTCCTTGAGCACCAAGGCCGGTGGCGCCCTCGATAATGGACCTTCCGGATGTCTGGCGCTGACTGCCAACTCCATCGAAATAAATCTTCTCGGATTCGCCTGATCGGTCATGGGTGTCATAGTGTCTTGGTGCATGCCCCGAATTACGGGCGAGGTTGGTGCCTTTGGCCGTGTCGAGCTCAAAAAGGCGCGCTACGTTGGTTTGGATACCCTTGGCAGCGCCCAAGTCCTTATTATTTCCAGTGCCATCGAAATAAATCGTAATACGCTTGGCGTCGCCCATCTTATATCCCTATAACGTTCGAAGTCCCTTTCAAAATGATGACGACTTGCAGCCCGATTTAGAGGTCTATTTTTCCAAACTGGCGATTAAATCATGAACACCATCACCAGCATTGCTAATGTATTCGCGAATGAACTCCCAATCCTTATCTAGTAACGGAGAGCCTCTGAGCGATTCGGTGGTGGCGCGTACCGCAAGCGCGCCAAAAGTCTCCGCCATGTCGGCAACGCTTCGACCACGATCTGCAGGATCCGCATAAGGTTTTTGGTACCACGTGGAGATCTGGTACTCGACATTCTGGGCTTCAAAAGCTTGCTTGAGGTATTTCCCCATGGCAAACAGCGATTCCTTGACTAGCGTCGGATCGATTCCACCATTGTTGAGCACTGTTTCCGCACGGACTGCGGCCGCGCCTATCAAGTCCTCGTGGGTATATCCTTGCATGGGTGGGAATACACCCTCTGGCAGCTTCATACCCGGTGTGTATGGCTGGTAGTGCTCCTGATTGTCGTTCATGAAAAGCTCCTTGGCTTGAAGTGGCATAGAAAGGCCTTGCAGCAGCAGTAACGCACCCAGAACGAGGGGAACGAGCAAGCTCCGTTTTGGACAACGCCAGCGGTGTAGGGTAGCGTCAATTCCAGCGGCAGAAGCCGTGACACTCAAATGTTCGTTTTTTTCCATCTCAGCTTTTTACCTTAGTCTCAGGTAGGCCTCATTGATCACGTGATACGCTGCCAGCCGCTTGGTTGATTGAAGAATACTGAGTATTTTTCGGCTCAGGGCCATCACCTTGATGTTCATCAAGGTAAATGCTTCAGATCCTAAGGCTTCTATCTCCCACGGCTTGGGTACTTTCACCGCTACAGAATCCATCACTTGCCGCCTACTATCAGACCTCGCGGCACATACGCGGTCGCTGCCTTAGGCTGGGCCACGGCTGGCTGCGTTTCAACGACCGGCGTCGCTCCAGAAGAGATGTTCGCCGCAACGACAGGCGATTGGCCCGGTGCGCCAGACAAGACGGCGGCTTGTGCTATCTGCTGCGTGGCGAAGCGCTCATCCAGCCAATCGGCCCACCAGGCCGCACGCCGCATCACCTGCTGGCGATAGCGGGCATTGATCGCGGGGGTACGCGAGTGGTAGTTGGCGACCCGCGTCCACAAATCGCCACGGTCGTTGCGCACATGGCCGCGCAAGCGCCAGGCGGCCAGGTCATAGGCATAGCAGCCACCTTGCTCCACATCCTGGGCAGTGATGCCGTAACGGGCGAGTTCGCGAAGGTAGCTGGTATTGAATTGCATGGGGCCTACGTCGTAGGTGCCATTGGTGTTGCGCACCCATTGCCCCGGCTTTCCGCCTTCCTGAGCGGCCACCGCGAGCACGATATTCACGGGCAGCTCGTACTTAACGGCGGCCATGACCGAGCATACGATCGGCTCTTCAAGTGGCGGGAGCGAAGGCGGGGCGTCGATGGGCATGCGCGTAGGCCTAGATCACTTTGCCAAATTTCTTGTTAATTTCTTTGGTCTTATCCGAGTCAGCTGCTGGGCAGCTGTCAAGGAAAGACTGTCTTGCGTCAGCGGTCTTATCCAGCCTGATTTTGCCTTTCTTTTTCTTCACGATATTGAAGTAGTCCGCTACCGGACCCTCGCAGCCTTCAACGACACCGGCGCCTTTGAATTTGCCAAACATGCAAAGGACGGTGGCACAAGGATCACCAGCAAACGTAGGAGTACTGACCAAGGCGGTGACCGCCAGAGCGACTGCCGGGAATAATTTCTTGGCTTTCATGACTGCACTCCTAATTTCATGTCTTTTTACTTTTTGTAAAACTGGCAACCTCGGCAGAGGGATCAAAGCTGCGGCTAGTAGAACGCGTGTCCAACGGAGCTGATTGCTTGCTCGAAGTTGCAGCGGCGCCGCCACTACTCGTTGGCGTACCTCCGCTGGTTGTACCGCCCTGCTTACCGCCAGAAGTCGCAGTTTCTGCGCCGATGCTGGGACTCATCGAACTTGCGCCAGCGTTGGACGCAGCAGAAGAAGCACTTGTGGCACTTCTACCCCCTTCGGCAGGTGCGGAAGAAGCACCTGCGCCATCACCCCCACCATTACCCTCACCACCACCAGAGGAACCGCCAAGCTCTGCGCTACCGGACTGTGACGAGCCGCTTTGCTCGCCACCTCCACTTGCGCTGCCGCCCGAGTCACCTGAGTCGCCCGAGCCGCCTCCAGATGCTTGCCCCATCGCGGAGGCCATGCTCGCCATGGCAGAGGCTCCACCGACACCGCCACCTAACGAGCTCAGTCCCATTGCGCCACCGAGTGGACTGGAGCCTCCACCGCCAGCGTTACTGCCACCGCCGCTGCCGCCTCCACCCATCAAGCTGCCCAGCTGAGACACCATACCGGCACCACCCGAGGTGGCCGATGACATGCCCTTGAATGCCGAGTACATGCTCTGGGCGCCACCCATCATGCCTTTCGCCATTCCGGCCATGCCGGCAACCGCCGACATCCCGCCAGAAGCTGTGGCACTGGCCATCCTGGCAGCTGTGGAGGCGGCTTGCATGCCGGCTCCAGCGATTGCTCCGGCACTGAACGAGCCTGCGGCGCTGGCGGCGCCACCACCACCGGGGATCAAACCGGCAATAATATTAGGGAGCGTGTGGATAAGAAGCGCCAAGACAAAAGCGACAATGCAGGGCACCAGTAGCTGCTCAACGGAGGCTCCTTCATCCATTTTTTGTAGAAGTCTGTCCATTACCGATGTAGCGATACCTATCATCAGCGTCATTGTAAGCAGCTTTAATGCAATACCGGCTACTGATCTGAAATAGCCAATAGCGATATCTGAAGTCCAACGCGAACCCCCGAACCCTAGCACAAACATGCCGGCATACGACATGATCCAGGCAGTCACTAACACCAGCAAGACATTGGCAGCGACGGCAGCTAGGCAGAGCAGAATAATAAGACAGACGAGTACGATTGCTAAACTATCGCCAGGCTTGAACACACTTAAACTTTTTGCAGCCTTTCCTACGATCTCGAAACCAATGGTAATGGGCGTAGACGGGTTGAGCTCTTTGACGCCGCCTGCTTCTGCACCTATACGCATAAATGACCTGACAATGGATATTGCGAAGTCAGGACCGTTTGTCAACAACCACAGATAAAAACCAGTGAACACTATAAAACGAATAAACTCGGCAAAAAATTCACCGATATCCGCCTTACGCATGGCCATAAAGCCAAATGTCCAAACCAATGAAATCACAGCCAAAGTCCAGAATAGTCTTTTGGCGTAGACCATGATGATCTCTGCCCACTCCGCAGAACTTTTTAAAAATTCAGTTGTGACATCATTCAGGACGCCACCGGTGTCTGAGGGCGCAGCTGCCGCTATCCTTGATAGCAGCAGTGCACCTACAATAATTGCTAACCGGATGGCCGGTCTTGTCATGGCGTGAATCCTTTATCTTTACTACGATCAGGCTTGGGAATATTCCACAGCTTGTCACTTGCCTCCTGCTGGGCTTTGGCTTTCTGCTCGTCCTTTGACTCCCAGCACCCACTCAGCAGGGCAACAAATGTGGTAACCAGAGTAGCGATCAGTATACGTTTCATGGCGTGAATCCTTTATCCAAGCTTCTATCGGGTTTAGATATCGTCCAAAGACGTCGACTCGCAGCATCCTGCATCGCTTCTTTGTTAGCGGCCGCCTGTTGCTGCGCAGCAATTGCGCCTTGTTGCGTGATCATCAAAGATCGAATCTGCATGAGCTGGTTAGCCTGCTGGCTAGCCAGTTGGTTCGCGTAGCCGAGCGCCTTCATCTGCCCATCAGCATCGTTGGCCAAGCTCTGGAGTTCCTGCAGCCTGGCAGAGTCACGCTTGATCGTTGCCTGCTGCTCCTCGATGCCTTTGAAAACGGCATCGTTGGCCTGTTTCTGGCTTTGACTGGCAATTTCTTGACTTTCAAACAACTCCTCACGATCGGCGTCAGAGCAACGGCCGCCATTGAAGCAAGGGCTGTTCTTGTAGTAATTGATATCTTTGAATTTGGCCAGGTAGCGATCAAGATCGCCAGCCTGCTGTTTGTAATACGACAGCGTGTCGGTCATTTCCGTGACACGATCAATGGTGCCTTGAACCTGCCCCCACACTTCGCCGATGGGCTTGGCAGTGTTCTGCACCATGTTCCGATATTGATCGAGCTGCGTGGTGTATTGCTTAACTTGCGTCTTGTACTCATCAATCTGCTGAAGCATCTGCGCGTAAGTTGATCCGGACGTGATTTCGTTCAACATAGCGTTTGAGCCATCAATCACGGGGATACCCGCGACCGCCCGCATGGCAAGGCCTAGACCAACCATGACGCCTGCCACGGGCTTTAGATAATGTAGAGTCCTCATCTTTCCTCCTGGGTTCATCAGTAGTCGAACGCTTGATAAGGCTTGGAGAACACCATGTCCTTGGTCACCATCACGTTGAAACGGAACCCGGGACGAATCTCCAGTGTTGGCGCAATGTTCAGGTTCTTGGCAATCATCTGGGCGGTCACCTGACCCAGTTGCTGCCCAAGCGCCTCACTCATCGCACTGCTGGCGGTCTGTTGCTGATTGCCGCCACCAAAACCATTGTTGGTATTGCGGTCCTGGCTAAGGCTGATACCTGCCACAACGCCAGACATCAGGAATGCCGAGCCGAATACACGGACATAATGATTGTTCACTTTGTCCGACATGCCGGCATACCCTAGGCCGTCGGCGCTTGGCATTGCACCGATATCCATCGCCTTGCCATCTGGAAAGACAATACGCTGCCAGGCAACCAGCACACGGGCCTGTCCGTAGGCCACATCGCTCGAATACGAACCGACCAACCGCGAGCCTTGCGGGATCAGCAGATACTTGCCGGTGGGGGTGTCATAGACACTCTGCGTGACTTGGCCCGTAATCTGGCCAGGTAGATCCGAATTGATGCCAGAAATCAGGACCGCTGGCACGACAAACCCGGCGCGCAGCGTATAAGGAGTGCGTGGGGCCTCGAGTTTGGTATCCAGTTCCCAGCGCTCTTCACCACCTTGGGCGTTGAATTGGCTCAGGCTTTTCCCTGAGCTTTTCTCGGATTTAACGAGAAAGGGTGAGTCGTCCTGGCCTCCAATTCCGCTGTTTTCATTACGCATCTGACGTATCTCAGCCAAACGTGCTTTGAACGCTGCGTTCGGGTCGCTGCGCGACTGTTCTGTCAGCCGCTGCTGTGCAGCTGCGATACGCGCCAATGCATCCTGCGGGTCCTGGGGGGCACTTGAAGAGCCTGGGCTGCGAGACGCGTCGACCCGTACCGTACTCTTGGCCATCACTGCTTCCTGGAACTGCTGCGCCTTCATGCGCCGAATGCGCTCCACTTCCTCAGCGTCGGCACTCGGCTGCCCGCCACGCGGGGGCAGGGGCGGTGCATCGAGGTTGTCCGGACGCACAACCTGAAGCCGCTCAGGCGCCTCTTGCACAGGTGTATTGCTCAGTGAAGGTACCGCTGGTGGCTCGGCCTTGCTGGGGATGATCCCGTCCGAATCCATTCCGCTGATCTGATTGGCGAACAGACTACTGTTACCGGTCTTCTCCGCCTTCTTGTCCTCGGGGTCGTGTTGCTTGTCCGCCCGATCTGCTGCCACAAGAATCATGATCAACAGGAAAATGGCAGCGGCACCGCCGATGATGTACATCGGCCAGTTGTTCACACGCCGCACACCGCTGCTGCGGTTCAACTTGCCGGGGGAGGCGTCCGGGGACATGGCATCGTTAGCTTTACTCATCCCATGTCACTCCTTGCGAACCCAGGCGCCAGCGGCCAGCAGGCGATCGTTCTGCACGCCATAGGCACGGCTCAGGGTTTCTGGGCCGACCCGCAGAATCACCCGCAGCAGCTGGGTGTCCTTGGGGGTGTCGACCACGTAGTTCAGCGGCAGCGCAGGTACCACACCGCGGGCAGCAGGCGCTGGCTGCGCCTTGGGGTCGAACTCCTGCACGGAATAGCCTGAGGCGCGCAGGGTGCTCAACAGAGCAGTGCCGAAGCCATCACGGGTTTCCTGGGCAAAACGCAAGCGGGTGCTGGCCGGCGGGTGCACCACCGCCAACTGGCGAACGGTGGCCTGCGCCAGCTGCTGGTTGACCGCAGGCGATGTGCGCTCGGCGAAGTTGCCATAAGGCCCGTTGGCGCAGGCGACCAGCCACAAGGTGGCGAACAGTGCTAGACAAACGCGCATGCTCATTTACCCCGCTGGATGGTTACGCGGTCCTGGGACTTGCCCACGCCGGCAATCAGGATGGCCTTGTCAAAAACAGTGTCGACGATGTAGCGATCGCCCTGAACTCGGTAGTTGACCATCACGGTTTCGTCATCCCGGAACCAGCCGCCGTCCTTGCGCACCACCATCAGCGACGGGGCCTCGGTCTGAGCCACGGTCTGCGGCATCTGGATGATCGTCTTGCTGCCATCGTTGTAGACCCGCACGGGTTTCCAGGCAGTGTCGCCCTCGACGGTGTAGTCGAAGCTCAGGTTACCCAAGTATTCGCCGGTTTCGGGGATGGTCGCGCGCTTGCGCTCGGTGGTTTCGCGCTGCTTGATCATGTTCCACTTCGCCAGCGCCTCTTCCGGATAGGTGAAGGCCACCTGCGGCATGTACTGGGTGCGGTGCGAGCGGAGTTTGAAGTGGTAGGTGCGGCGGTTGGTGGTAACCACCAGCGACGTTTCCAGCCCCACGTCCATGGGCTTGATGATCAGGTGCTGCACTTCGCTCGGGCCAACACCGGTGATGGCCGGCTCGACCGTCCAGCGGGCGGTGTCGCCCAGGTTGATCGAGTTGACCTGCTCACCGGCCTGCAGGGCGATGTCGCACACCTGCAACACGGCGCAGACGATGCTCGGCTGCTGGGCACCGAAGATGAAGCGGGCAGTGCCATCCCCACCGTCGACCGGCTTGATGCCGGTGGCACTGGCCTGCTGCCAACGCTGGGAAATGGCCAGGGCGGCCTTTTCCTGCGGGGTCAAGGTGGGGTTGGCGTCCGAGAAGTACAGGTCGGCCTGACTGGTGCCGGGCGCGGCCTGAACGAACGCAGGCAGTGCGGCGGCGAGCAAAGCGCAAAGATAACGGTTCATGGTCGGTCCTTCAGAGTTGCTTAGACCAGGAGAAGTCGCGCACATAGGTCCCGATCGGGTTCATCCGCAGTTGCTCTTCGCTGGTTTGAGTTGTGGGTTCGGCGGTATAGGTGGTCACCAGGGCACGCCAGTTGGCCTTGCTCTTGACCAGGCCCTGTCGATCGCGAGTGACTTCTTCCCAGTCCACCTGCCATGTTTCCGGGGTCTGCTGCATGACCGAGCGGATATCAACGCTGACGGTTTCCTCGGCAGCGCGCACGAAGGGGCTGGACTCCTTGGTGCCGTTGAGCCATTCGTTCATCTTCTGCGTAGCCGGATCGTTCTGCCCCAACAGCGCATAAATGCGGAAAATCGACTTGCGCAATAGCGCCACATCCGGGGTGACGGTGCGCGCATCGGCAATGAAGCTGGCAACCTGCGATTTCACAACGCGCTGATCGACTGGCTGCGCCACCTGCGCCGGCGCTACCGCCAATGGCTGTCCAAGCTTGTCCACTTCGACCACGTAGGGCACGAACTTGGACTGGCTGCCGATATGAATCAGCCCGCCCACACAGGCCAGCGCAATCATCATCGACAGGATGGCAACCACCTGCCACATCAGACGCGAGGTCACGACGCTGCCGACATGGTCATTCCAGGTACGGCGGGCGGTCAGGTAAGGGTTGTCCAATACCGCACCTTGCGGCGATGGAATTCTCGAGGTGCTATCGGAAGGTTCAGCGGGGCGTTTGCGCACCATCGCTTTCATGCGTTCAGCGAAGCTCATGCGGCCACTCCATAATCATTCAGTCTGAGGCCACGGGCGGCCAGCCATTCGTCTACCCAACCGTCGCCATACTTGGCTTCCAGTCGCTTGATGGCGGCAACCGACTCTTTGTCGGAGGCACCGACGAAGGCCAGGGCAAGCGGGCCCAAGGCAAGGTCATATAGCCGGCGGCCGTTTTCCGATACGTAGTAGTACTGACGCTTAGGCACGGCGGTGGCGAGGATTTCGATCTGCCGGGCGTTCAGGCCCATGCGCCGATACAGCAACGAGGTTTCCTCGTCGCGTGCGTAGACGTTAGGGAGGAAGATCTTGGTAGCCGTCGATTCGACGATGACGTCGAGAATGCCGGAGTTGGCGGCGTCCGACAGGCTCTGAGTAGCCATCAGTACCAGGCAGTTGGCCTTACGCAATACCTTGAGCCACTCGCGGATTTTCTCGCGGAAAGCGGGGTGGCCAAGCATCAGCCAGGCTTCGTCGAGAATGATCACCGCCGGCTGCCCCTTGAGCGCGCGTTCGATACGGCGGAACAGATACAGCAGCACGGGCAGAGCGTACTTGTCACCCAGGTTCATCAGTTCTTCGATCTCGAAGACGGTGAAGTCGGACAGCGCCAACCCGTCTTCCTCGGCGTCGAGCAGGTGCCCCATGGTCCCGTCAACGGTGTACTGACGCAGCGTTTCCCGAACGGTCTCGTCCTGGACGACCAGGCAGAATTCCGAAAGGGTACGCGAGCCATCGCGGTACATGCTCATCACCGCGTGGCCTATTTCGTTACGCTGAGCAGCAGTCGTTTCCAGGCCGTTTAGCGCCAGAATCGTATCCATCCACTCCATGGCCCAAGCGCGATCGCCCTTTGTCTCCAGAAACTGCAGCGGGCAGAAGGCCAAACGCTCGTCATCGGCCGCAACCGTGAAATGACGACCCGACTGGCCACCGCTTTCAGCGCGGATACCGGCTGCCAGCGGATACATCGACATGCCTTTGTCGAAGGCAAAGATCGACATACCTTGGTAGCGACGCAGCTGCGCGGCGATCAAAGCCAGGTGTGTAGACTTACCGGCACCGGTTGGCCCGAACATGAAGGTGTGACCCAGGTCACGTACATGCAGGTTCAGACGGAACGGCGTGGCTCCACTGGTCACACAGTGCATCAGTGCTGGCGACAGTGGTGGGTAAAGCGGGCAAGGCGCCTCGGCACTGCCCGTCCAGATGCTGCTGGTAGGCAGCATGTCAGCCAGGTTTAGGGTGTTCATCAAGGGGCGACGAACGTTTTCCACGCCGTGACCAGGCAAGCTGCCCAGATAGGCATCCAAGGTATTGATCGTTTCGATACGTGCAGCAAAGCCCAGACGCTCAATGGCTTTCTCAACGCTACGCGCCGACTCTTCCAGTTGTTGCCGATCTTCGTCCATCAGAACAACGACGCTGGTGTAGTAGCCTTGAGCGACCAGCCCGCTGTTTACCTCGGCGATTGCGTCAGCGGCATCTTGCACCATCGACATGGCATCTTGGTCGATGTTGCCGTTGTTGGTATTGAACACCTGGTCGAAGAAACCGCGCACCTTCTGCTTCCACTTCTTACGGTACTTCTCAAGGTGCTGGACCGCTTCGTGCGTATCCATGAAGATAAAACGGCTGGACCAACGGTACTCGCATGGCAGTTCGGCCAATGCTGAGAGAATGCCGGGTGCGGATTCGAGCGGGAAGCCTTCAATGGCTACGACCTGGATGAAGTTTCGGCCGATCTTCGGCACAACACCCCCCCACATTTCCTTACCGCCGATGACAGCATCCAAGTACATGGGGTTGCTCGGCAGTTGCACAGGCTGACTGATACCCGTCACACAGAACTGTACCCAGCTGAGCAAGTCGTCATGCGTGATCTGTGCACCTTCTTCGGTGACCAGCGCATTGGCTTTTAGACGGGTCATCTTCAACACTGATGACAAGCTGCCTTCAACGCTTACGCAGTCACGCTTGAATTGTTCGATGAGGTTGCGTGTGCGCGCCTTGTGATCGGGCGGCGGCGTGTCGTCATCGAACATGAGCTCGACGAATTTCTGTTGCGCCAGCATCGGCGGGAAGAACGTCAATGTGAGAACGAAGTAGCCTTCATACAATGAACCCAGAGATTCGAAGAAGCTGCGACGTTCCTGGTCCATCGCTTCAGTAAGCCGATCCGGGAAGTGCGAAAAACCCTTGCTGGAATAATTGACCGCCGGACGCCGAACAGCATCGACGTGGATCATCCAGCCGCTACCCAGCCCAGCGAGCGCCTGGTTGATACGCAGCGATACCAGCTCGCGCTGGGCGTCGGTGCTGCTGGCATTATCATCGCCACGATACAGCCACGCTGCCATGAAGGCGCCGTTCTTACCAACGATCACGCCGTCGTCGACCAACGCGGCATGGTTCAGCAAGTCCGACAGCCCGGCATCTTTGGAGCGGTGCTTTTTCAGCTTCAGCTCGGCATCGACCTGCAGGAGACGCTGGACCAGCAGCAGGACCAGCAACGCACCGAGGGCTGCGATGGCATACGCAATACCTTCGATCATTTGTATTGATTTCCCTGACTTGGAGGGTTGTCCCTGAACGGAGTGCTACGCGCCGGGTAATAAGACTTGTAGCGTCGATGGCGCAGGTATACCGGGCGCATCTTCGCGTCGGCCTTTGCCATCACCCGCAGAATGAACAGCGCAGCGAACCACAGCACTAGCCCGACTACCGTGGCGCGCAGTTCTTGGGCACTGAAGATCAACGCGAAGGCCAACAGGCCGGAGAACATCACCAGCTCACGGTCACCTCCCATGAACAGGTTGTCCCGGTTACCGGCTCGCCGAATGGGAATCGTGCGCAGTGCCATGGCTCAGACCTGACCCTGTACCAGGGTGTGCTGAGGCAGTGGCAGCAATTGCGCCAGCTCTGCGCTAGTACCAAAGAAGCTGCTCATGATGTTGTTGGCACCAACGATCAGGGCCATCACCAGCACCAGGAAAATGAGGGTGCGGAAGAAGCCGTTCAGGTCGCCGCCGAAGATCAATACGCCGCCCGCTACCACGATGCCAATGATCGACAAGGCGAAGGCAACTGGGCCGGTTACCGATTTGCGCAGAGATTCCAACCAGCTCTCGTAAGGCAGGGTGCCGCTACCGGCGGTAGAGGCGAAGGCATTTTCCGGGGTGACCATTACGTAGAGCATCAACAGGCAGAGCGCCAGGTAGCCAAACGTTTGGGCATTGATGCGGGACAGAGAAATGTTGGCTTGCATGTGCGATGTTTTCCTAGAGGTTGCGCATGATGTAACGGCCGTTTTCGTACCCGGAAACCTCGAGGATTTCCTGGATGCGGCGGCCTTCTGGGGTTCTGGCGATGGAGATGACGACGTGAACCGCTTCGCCAATCAGCGGCTCGATGTCGGCCGGAGCCGACTTGTTGCGGGAAACCAGGGATTTGAGACGGGTCAGCCCTTCACTGGCGCTGTTGGCATGCAGCGTGGCGGCGCCGCCAGGGTGGCCGGTGTTCCAGGCATCGATCAGGTCGAGTGCCTCTTCGCCACGCACCTCACCGACCAGGATGCGGTCAGGGCGCATACGCAGGGAGGTCTTGAGCAGGTGGGTCATGCTCACGTCGACGGTGGTGTGGTACTGCACGAAGTTCTTGGCCGCGCACTGAATCTCACCGGTGTCCTCGATGATGAATACGCGCTCACTGGGAAATTCGATGACCATCTCGTTGATGACCGCGTTGACCAAGGTGGTCTTGCCGGTACCCGTACCACCGATAACGAGGATGTTGCGGTGATCACGGATGGCCCGCTTGATGGCATCGCACTGGGCCGGCGTCATGATCGCCGACTCCACATACTGGTCCAGGGTGTAGATGGCGACCGCCTTTTTTCGGATCGCAAACGTGGCGGCGCGCACCACCGGCGGAAGCTGGCCTGCGAAGCGCGACCCGTCCAGGGGCCATTCGCCTTCGAGCAGCGGTTTGCTGCGGGTCACTTCCTTGCCATGGAAGCCAGCCACGGTCTTGATGATGGACTCGGCCTGCGCCGGACGCAGATCGCCAATGTGCCTCATCGGTTGGCCCAATTGTTCGAGCCAAAGCTTGCCGTCGCCGTTACACATCAACTCGACGGTCTGCGGGTGGTTGAGCGCATCGATAATGAGCGGGCCGGCATCGCGTTCAAGTTTTTTCTTGGCGCGATCTTTCAGGCTGGCAGTTTCTGCAATATCCACACTGTTCGTCCATGAATTAAACGCTGACCCTGTCACACGGTATTCAACCGAGCGCGTGTTACAGGTCTTCAATTACTGATAACGGGCAAAAAGCTCTTCGCTCGAATATCCACCCAGGCTGACCAGATGCTTTCAAGTTGCGTGAGACGATCCACAATGGCGCGGAGGTTACCCGAGCAATAATTGCTAACGAAATGGTGGATATCTTACAAGCATGTAAGCCTTTTCCTACAAAATTGGTACGAGCGTTCTTCGAATTGGCTACACGCTCCTACGTGAAACCCGCGCCGTAGCTGGTCTCTACCATGAGCGCCAGTAATGCTGGCAGCTAATCGCCACTACCATCGAATGATCGTCTTTCACAAAAAATGAGAGGCAATTCACAATTAACCAAAACATTTTTTTGTGGCCCAGTTCACAGTTGCCCACTTCATAGACATCACAGCCGTCAGTCATGAGTTGATATACGCGGGCTATCCAATAATGGCATTTAGATATCAATTTTCGCGAAAGACAACATATACGCTAATTGGTTCAAAGCAATTGCAGCTGCCTGCCTGGCAGGCTGAACAATGAGCAATCGAGTTGTAAAGATTCACGTTCTTCCAAGTTCAGCTTGCGTACAGTCTTGTCGAAACGCTGCGCCAACAACTGGGCAAAAACACCTTCACCCCGCATACGAGCACCGAAGCGGCTGTCATAAAGCGCTCCGCCCCGGCTTTGCCGAATCAGGCTCATCACATGGGCTGCGCGCTGCGGATAGTGATCGTGCAACCACTGCTCGAACAGAGGGGCCACCTCCAGCGGTAAGCGAAGCATCATGTAGGCCGCGCTTTGCGCCCCGGCCTCTTGCGCCGACTCCAGCAACTGCTCCAGTTCACAGTCGTTGATCATGGGAATGATCGGCGAACACAGCACGCCCACGGGTACGCCCGCATCGCGCAGCAGGCGTATGGCCCGCAAGCGCGCAGCAGGCGAAGCGGCACGGGGCTCCAGCACACGCTTAAGGCCAGCATCAAGGGTGGTATGGCTGATCATCACGCGCACAAGGCGCAAGCTGGCCATTTCGGTCAACAGGTCAAGGTCACGCAGAATCAAAGCGCCCTTGGTGACGATGGTCACTGGGTGTCGAAACTTCAGCAGCACCTCCAGCAAACGCCGAGTCAGCAAGTGTTCGCGTTCTATCGGCTGATAAGGGTCGGTGTTGGCCCCCAGGTTGATCGGCGCACACACGTACCCAGGTTTGCTCAGCTGCTGCGCCAGCACATCGGCCGCATTGGTCTTGGCGATCAGCTTGGTTTCGAAATCCAGACCCGGCGACAGGTCCCAATAGGCGTGGGAAGGGCGCGCATAGCAATAGATGCATCCGTGCTCGCAACCGCGATAAGGGTTTATCGACCGGTCGAAGGGCAGGTCGGGCGAGGTATTGCGGCTGATCACGGTCTTGGCCGTCTCGATCCGCACTTCGGTCCCTTGCGTGATCGGCACATCTTGGTACCAGCCATCATCCTCATACGATGAGTGGGTGTGGCCGAAGCGATTATGCGGATTATGCGCAGTGCCGCGGCCCTTCAAAGGAGGTGAATATGACATGGCTAAACCCTTTACTGTATGCATGTACAGTAAAGGGCATGCCGGGTAATTGCCAGCCCGATTATCCGGCAGCCTGAAGCCACTGGAGGTAAGGGTGCAGGCTGGTCTCACGGCCTAGAAACTGTCTCACCCCTTCACGCAATGGGCGCGATGCCCCTGGGGCGATTAGTGACTCGAACAGCACCTGTCCAAGCGCACGATCAAGTAACCCCGTTTGCTCGAAGCGGGTAAAGATATCCACGGCACATACATCTGCCCAGAGATAGGCGTAATAGCCGGCGTCATACCCGGTAGCCAGGTGGTCGAAGGCGTGGGCTGGGTGCTCATGGGCGTGCAGGGGCCAATAACCACACTGTTCGCGCGATTGAGCGAATCGCTGGCGAGGGGTTTTCCCGTCACCTGGTTTCGTGTGCAGATCCACGTCGAACAAGGCTTTGCTCAGCTCAAGCGCGGCTTCGCCAATGGCCTCGCGCTTATAGCGCGCGATGCACCGCTCGACCTGCTCCCTATCAATCTGACGCCCGTCCGAATGGTGGGAGGAGATGCTGACGAGATAGGCGGCGTTCCACACCCAACGTTCGAAAAGCTTGCCAAATAGCTCCGTCCCGTCCGTACCGAGTTCGATCACGCCCGACTGAACCTGGTTGTCGGTACGCACCAGAAGGTGATGTAACGCATGGCCAAACTCGTGGTACAGCTTGCGCAGCGCGAGGTGATCCAACAATGGCTGTGCGCCTGCGCTACCTTCGGGCACATCACTGAAGACCATCACCACCGCTTGCTGGTAAATCCCTTCCGCGTCGACCCTGCGGTTACGCACATAGGTTGTGAACACCGCATCTGCCTGCTTACCGGCATGCTGTACAGCATCGAGATAGAGCAAGCCAATGCGTGCGTTGTGCTGGAATGCCTCAAAAGCCAGAACTGAGGGTGCCCATACAGGGGCAGGGGTGGCCCTCAACTCCAGGCCAAAGAGCCGCCTGGCCAGCTGGATCAGCGCGTCGATCACGGCAGCCATTGGGAAAAATTCGCGCAGCGCCTCCTTCGACACTATCTTGGCCGCGTCTCGCAGTTGCTTTTGGGCAAAGCGTAGGTCCCAGGGCTGCATGTCATCCAGACCCAATTTCTGTGCGTCACGCTCAAGGTCTGAGCGCCACTGCTGCACCAGGGGTTTCATGCCAGCAGCCAAACTTTGCAGGAATGCACGAACCTGGCCTGGCGAACCTGCACTTTTGCGCGCCAAGCTCAGGTTCATGTGATCGGAGAACGCCAACAGCGTCGCTCGTTCATGGCGCAGAAGTGCCAGTTGCTGCAGCACCTGACCATTATCTGGTGACGAACCGGTATTGACGCCACGTCCATGGAAAGCCCGGTACACCTGCTCACGGATAGCACCCAGCTCGGCCTCTTCCAGCACACGGTCGACAGCCCAGCTTTCGCAGGGTATGGACCACCCGTTATTGCCACGCTGCCTTGCCCGTTCGTTCAGCTCATCGAGACTGCGTTGGGATAGACCGCGCAGCTGAGTGATGTCATCGACGACCACGTCCGGATGATCGAGATTGAGCAGATACCGTTCTTCAAGCTCGGTTATCTGGCGTTGCAGGTCGAGCAGCCGCGCCTTGTCGCTTTTGGGCAGCGAAGCACCACTGACGCGAAACCTTTCCACGTGCCAGCGCAATGTTGCCCGCTGGCGGCTATCGAGATTACGGCCGATATCGCTGTACGCCAGCTGTTCATACAGCGACTGAAGCTGCTCGTTGCAAAACCTTGAGTCCAACGCGGAGTTGGCAGCAATGTGAAACGCCAGGATAGGGTCACTCCAGGCCTGCCCTTTGCCCAGAAATGGCATTACCCCATAAAGCACTGCGTACAACTGAGCGTCCAGATCATCCATGGCCAACACCAGGTCATCCCATGTTGGCATCGATGGCTGGCTGTTGATCACGCGCTCGATGCCTTGTGCATACCGCTCAAGGACTTGGTCGAACGCATTCTGCATGCTTTGAACCGTGATGGAGGGGTAGTCGACGGGCACGTTGCCATCTTGCAGAAGCGGGTTGCTCATCACGCTTTACCTTGCTCGATAATGGGAGCTGGCAAGCGTGGGCGACTGCGTGAGCGTGCAGGTCGCGATTAATTACCACCAGCCCCACCGCCCGGGCCTTGCGCCCGAGCGGTGCAGCGGTCAATCGGCCGGTTTCTTCAGCTTCGGATTGGGAAAGAACTGCACGGTCTGCACCTTCGCCGCTGCCGGCTTGGGCGCTTGTTGGTTGACCCGCGTGCCCAGTTCGCTGGGCACCGACAAGCCCTGCTCATTGAGCGTGTCCGTAAAACCGCACGCCACACACTCGCGGTGCGGCACGCCGTCTTCGTTCCACATCATCAGCTTGTCGGCTTCACTGCATGCCGGGCATACCGCGCCAGCGATGAAGCGCTTCTTGGTCTTGTTCACGGCGTCCTCGCTCATGCTGCCGATTCTTCGGCCAGGCCGCTGTGGCGCAGCAAGGCGTCAATGGACGGCTCGCGCCCGCGGAAGTCGACGAACAACACCATCGGCGCACGAGAGCCGCCTCGAGCCAGCACCGCTTCACGGAACGCCCGACCTGTTTCGGCATTGAACACGCCTTCTTCCTCGAACCGCGAAAAGGCATCGGCCGACAACACTTCAGCCCATTTGTAGCTGTAGTAGCCTGCTGCGTAACCGCCCGCAAAGATGTGCGCAAAGCTGTTCGGGAAGCGGTTATAGGCCGGTGGGCGCATGACCGACACTTCATCGCGCACCCCTTCGAGCACTTGCAGCACCGTACGGCCGTCACCGTGGCTGGCGTGGAGTTCGAAGTCGAACAGCGAGAACTCGAGCTGACGCACCATCATCATGCCGGACTGGAAGTTCTTCGCCGCCAGCATCTTGTCCAGCAGGTCCTGCGGCAGCGCCTCGCCGGTTTCGTAATGGCCGGAAATCAAGGCAAGGCCTTCGGGCTCCCAGCACCAGTTCTCCATGAACTGGCTGGGCAGCTCTACCGCATCCCATGCCACGCCGTTGATACCAGACACCCCGGCGTGATCGATGCGGGTCAACAGGTGGTGCAAGCCGTGGCCGAACTCATGGAACAGCGTCGTGACCTCGTCATGGGTCAGCAGGGCAGGTTTGCCCGGCGCGGCAGGGGTGAAGTTGCACACCAGGTTGGCCACCGGGCTTTGCAGTTGGCCTTGCGCCGTTACGCGACGGTCACGCGCCCCGTCCATCCAGGCACCACCACGCTTGTTGGCGCGGGCATAGAGGTCGAAGAAGAAGCGCCCTACATGCTGGCCGTTCTCCTTGATCTCGAACAGGCGTACATCCGGGTGCCAGGCGTCGAACTGCTTGAGCTCGTTGATCTCGATGCCATACAGGCGCTGCACGATGCTGAACAGGCCACCCAGTACCTTGTCGATGGGGAAGTAGGCGCGCAGTGCTTCCTGGGACACGCTGTAGCGCTGCTCTCGCAGCTTCTCACCAAAGTACCCGGCATCCCAACTGGCCAGCTCCGGACAACCTTGCTCGGCAGCATAGGCCTTGAGCTGGGCCAGGTCGCGGGCGGCGAAGGGCTTGGAGCGTTTGGCCAGATCGCGCAGGAAGCTCAACACCTGGTCGCTGGACTCGGCCATCTTGGTCGCCAGGCTCAGCTCGGCGTAATTCTTATAGCCCAGCAGTTCGGCAAGCTCCTGGCGCAGATCGAGAATCTGCTGCATCACCGGACCGTTGTCGAACTGCCCCGCGTTCGGGCCCTGGTCCGACGCGCGGGTGCAGTAGGCTGCATACAGCTCTTCGCGCAGCGCGCGGTCGCTGGCGTAGGTCATCACCGCATAGTAGCTGGGGAATTCGAGGGTGATCAGCCAGCCATCGAGGCCCTTGGCGGCGGCAGCGGCGGCCATCTGGGCCTTGGCCGAGTCAGGCAGGCCGTCGAGCGCGGCTTCGTCGGTGACGTGCTTGCTCCACGCCTGGGTGGCATCCAACAGCTGGTTGGAGAACCGGCTGCCCAGCTCGCTGAGCTTGCTCTGCACCTCGGCGTAGCGCTGCTGCTTTGCGGCAGGCAGGTCGATGCCCGACAGGCGGAAGTCACGCAACGCATGTTCAAGGATGGTCTTTTGCGCCACATCGAACGTGGCAGCCTCGGGGCTTGCAGCCAGTGCCTGGTAGGCATCGAACAACGCACGGTTCTGCCCAAGCTCCGTAGAGTAGGCGCTCAGCGCTGGCAGGCAGGCCTCGTAGGCTTCACGCAGCTCTGGGCTGTTGCACACTGCATTGAGGTGGCTCACCGGGCTCCAGGCGGCCCCGAGGCGGTCGTTCAGTTCATCCATGGCCAGCACCAGGCCTGCCCATGTAGGCGCTGCGCCTTGTTCTTCAAGAATCCTGGCAATGGCTTTACGGTTGTCGGCCAGGATCGCTTCGATCGCCGGCAGCACGTGCTCTGCACGAATTTGCGAGAAGGGCGGCAGATCGTGGGATTGCAGAAGCGGGTTGTTCGCAGTCACGGTTTGGATACCTTGGCAGAAGAAACACAGCCCCATCTTAATTACAATCGACGCCGACCGCAGCAGGCAGCCAGCCTATCGGCACACATGAGGAACACTATCATGGCCATTCGAAGCTTCCAGCAACACCGTCCCAAGCTCGGAGCGCGGGCCTTCGTCGACCGCTCGGCGGTGGTACTAGGCGATGTCGAGATCGGCGAAGACAGTTCGGTCTGGCCATTGGTGGTAGTGCGAGGCGACATGCACCGCATCCGTATCGGTGCGCGCACCAGTGTGCAGGACGCCAGCGTGCTGCACATCACCCACGCCAGCCCGTTCAACCCGGATGGCTTTGCGCTGATCATCGGTGACGAAGTCACCATCGGGCACAAGGTCATGCTGCACGGCTGCACACTGGGCAACCGCATACTGGTCGGCATGGGCAGTACCGTCATGGACGGCGCCATCGTCGAGGACGAGGTGATCATTGGCGCCGCAAGCCTGGTGCCACCGGGCAAGCGCCTGGTCAGCGGCTACCTGTACATGGGCAGCCCGGTCAGGCAGGTCCGGTTGTTGAACGACCAGGAACGTGCCTTCTTCGCCTACAGCGCCGGCAACTACGTGAAGCTCAAGGACCAGCACCTGGCCGAGGGCTTCGATCAGCCGGACTGATCGTTTTTCCACAGCCCGCCGGCCGCGCAGCTGCCGGTATCGGGCTCTGACTCAGCCATGCGGGCATCGGCTCGCCCGCCAGCATGCGGCGCAGCAACCAAGCGGACACCTTCCCTATGCACCAGCAAAACATTCTGTTCGACCTCGACGGCACCCTGACCGACCCCCGCCTGGGTATCACCCGTTCCATCCAGTACGCCTTGGCGAAGCTGGGTATCGACGAACCAGACCTCTCTCGCCTTGAACACTTCATCGGCCCGCCGTTGTTGCAGGCGTTCATGCAGTTCTACGGTTTCGACGAAGCCAAGGCCTGGGAGGCCGTCAACTTTTACCGTGAGCGCTTTCGCGTCACGGGCCTGTACGAAAACCTCGTGTTCGACGGGGTGCCGCAGCTGCTCGAAACCCTCAATGGCCAAGGCCGCACGCTCTACATAGCGACTTCAAAGCCGTGGGAATTCGCGCGCGAAATTGCCCGCCACTTCGCCTTCGACCAGCATTTCAAAGTGATCTACGGCAGCGAGCTGGACGGTACGCGAACCAACAAGGTCGAGCTGATTCGCCACCTGCTGGACGAAGAAGGGCTGGACCCGGCACACACGCTTATGATCGGCGATCGCAAGCATGACCTGATCGGTGCCCGCAGTAACGGCGTGCAGGCCGTGGCAGTTGGGTATGGGTTCGGAAGCCGCGAGGAACTGATGGCAGAAGCGCCGGCGTTTCATTTCGCGTCCCTGGCCGAGCTGCACGAGGCGTTCAGCATGCGATCGCGCTGAAGGGCCGGGCAACCGGCTAACGCGCACTAGCCCCTGGCATCAACCCTTGCAGGGCTGCAGTGCGCGCAGCGATGGGCAATGACGCCAGTTGCCCAACGCGCTCATAGAATCGCTCCCAGTCACCTTCGGCCTGGCGAAATAAAGCCGAAAAAGCCGGCACCCACTGATCGTACAGCCCGAATGGCAGCAATTTCGCATTGTTCATCGGCCCATATACCCAGGCGTCGTAACGCGTATCGCCTCTCCAGGGGCCATCGCGCAGCAAACGGTAATCGCGCCGTAGCCGCTCGAACTCGGCCCGCTTGGCCAAGCGCTTGGTTTCATCATCGGTGGGCGCCGCATAAATCGCCTGTAGCCGTGCCCGCGTGGCCAGCACCAGGCGGATGAACTGCTCGCGCTGGGGGCCATGGTCTTCGCCGGTGGCCCCCAGCCCACGGCTCAGCCGCCATTGCCGCGTGCCTTGCTGCTCGACGAACGACGCGAACGACTCGTTGAAGGCCGTATCGTCCTGCACGTAGACACGCTGATGAGCCAGCTCATGAAAGATCAGCGTGGCCAGACGCTCTTCACCCCAGCCCATCATCGATGACAGGATCGGGTCATCGAACCAGCCCAGGGTCGAATAGGTTTCTACCCCGCCCACATAGACGTCAAGGTGCTGCTGGCGCATCAACGCCGCTGCACCCCGTGCTGCGCCCTGACGGTAGTAGCCACGGTAGGCCACGCACCCTGCAATGGGAAAACAGTGGGTGACCGGCTGCAGCGACAACTCGGGGGTGGCGAATACATTCCATACAACGTACGGGCGGCCCAAATCGGCGTACGTCGTGTAGCTTCGGTTGTCGGGTAATTTCAGTTGCCGGGTGGCGAATGTCCGTGCCTGCAGGGCGTACGCCAGCCGAGCGCGCAACGGCTCGGACGTGGCAGGGTCGGCCATCACCTTCGTCAGGGGCCGACGCGCCTGCAGCAGCTCCCACTGGCCGACTGCCAGCTGGCCATAGTAGCCAGCGCTGCTGCAACCGTTGAGCAGCGCGACGAGCAGTAGCGGAACAAACCGGGTGAAAACACGGTCGAGTGCCCCAGGGTCTGAGCGTTGCACAAGCACTGTTCCAAGCATCGTCTACCGTCTGATTCGCTCAACCCCATTCGCCTAAAGATTATCTCGCCGAAGGGGAGTTTCGCCATGCGCGCATTGTGGGTCGCCGGTTCATTGCTGCTGACAACGGCCTGTTCGACATTGCCTGACCCCGACCCCTCTCAAGCGTGGGTCGACCTTGAACCAGGCGAGCAAACTTCCCTGGACGCGGTAAAAGTCGATGCAAGGGACTGGGACGACAACCGTTATTTCCAAATACCGCCCGGCAACCATGAGCTGACCGTGCGCTATCAATTCCCGGTGGCGCCCAGTAACATCGGCCCCGTTGACGCCCCGCTGTGGCGTGATTGCCAGGTCAAGGTGGCCTTCAAGGGCTTCGATGCTGGCGAGCTTTACCAGTTGCAGGCTGGCAGCATCGGCTTCCGTCCCTGGATCAAGCTCTATGATCAGCAACAGAACCTGGTCAGCCAGGGTGAACCGGCAGGCTGCCAGCGCACGTGAAGCATCCAAAACAGCGCTATGCTTGTCAGGTATTCACTGCAAGTGGAAAACCTGCCATGCGCCAGCCCATGATGCTGATCGCCCTCAGTGCACTGGGAGCTTGTGCTAGCCCCTTACCGCCCAAGGACCCTAAACAGGCCTGGGTAGACCTTTACACCATGACACCCGGCAGGGTCATCATGGCCGACCGCCTCGATGGCAAACGCCTGGACGACGGCCGTTATTTTCAGGTGACGCCCGGCAAGCACGAACTGATCGTACGTTTCGACTATGAGATCTACGCGGGCGGGTTCTCTACCGACCCCAGGGACCGTACATGCTACCTGACGGTGCGTTACGATCACTTCGAGGCGGGCGAGCGTTATAGGCTTGAGGCAAGGGCGCCGGTAATGGAACCGCAGGTGCTGTTGTATGACTCAGCCAGGACCGTGGTCGTCAACGAACCTAGCAGGGTCTTCTGCATACCCTAGGCCCCCTCCGGGTCCCAGCGGTTGCCAGGCTTACTGATCATTCTTCTGATAAATGATCTTGCGGGCACCTCCATCACAGCTGCCGACCACCATGTTGGGGTCCTGCACTTCGCTGTTGGGCACGATTTCCAGGGTATAGGACGGCACACCCTGGGCCTGGATCTTGGCCTCGATTTCTGCCTTCAACTCCTCGCATGGCTTGATTGCTGCCAGTGCCGAAGTTGTCACCAGGGAGACCAGTAAAGCGGTAGCGATGCGAATCATGGGCGGCTCCAGTAAAGGCAGCGAGGCTGCCGGGTTTTCAGATTACCGCAAACCGCCCACGGCTGGAGCGATCAGCTCACCAGCTTGGCATCCAGGGTAATGTTGGCGTTGAGCACCTTGGACACGGGGCAGCCCTGCTTGGCCTTGTTGGCGATTTCCAGGAACTGTTCTTCGCTCGCCCCTGGTACTTTGGCGCTCAGCACCAAGTGCACCGCAGTGATGGCAAAACCATCGTCCTGCTTGTTCAGGGTGACTTCGGCTTTAGTGTCGATACGCTCGGGCGTCAGCTTGGCTTCGCCCAGCATCATCGACAGCGCCATCGAGAAGCACCCAGCGTGGGCGGCGCCGATCAGTTCTTCTGGGTTGGTGCCCGGCGTGTCTTCGAAACGGGTGTTGAACCCATAAGGGTTGTTCTTGAGCGCGCCGCTTTCCGTGGAGATCTGGCCCTTGCCGTCCTTGAGACCACCTTCCCAGATTGCCGATGCTGTCTTCTTCATGATGCCTCCCGGTCATTAGTTAAATACCTATCGATTCAGAGGCTGGTAGCCTGATGAGAGTTCAGCTCAATCCGACAGGGGACATTGAATCCAACGATTGCGCCCATACAGAGTCAAAAGGCCTCAGGCCAACCATCATTGCGGAGGCTTCATGACGCAGTTGCGAAATCTGAAAATATCCACCCTTGACTTGGTGCCAGTGCGCGCCGACCAAGGGCCCGCGCAATCGCTGCGCAATTCGCTGGACCTGGCGCAGCATGTCGAGCGCTTCGGTTACAACCGCTTCTGGGTAGCCGAGCACCACAACATGGACGGCATCGCCAGCTCGGCCACCTCGGTACTGATCGGCTACCTAGCGGGGGGTACATCGCGTATCAGGGTAGGTTCCGGAGGCGTCATGCTGCCCAACCACGCGCCGCTCGTGGTGGCCGAGCAATTTGGCACCCTGGCCAGCCTGTACCCCGGTCGTATCGACTTGGGCCTGGGCCGCGCACCAGGGTCCGACCAGATGACCGCCCATGCACTGCGCCGCGACCGAGCCGGCAGTGCGGACGATTTCCCGGATGACGTCGAAGAGTTGTCGCGCTACCTGGGCCCACGCACCGATGACCAGAAAGTGATTGCCGTGCCGGGGCACGACACCGATGTGCCTATCTGGTTGCTGGGCTCCAGCCTGTTCAGCGCCCAGCTCGCTGGCATGCGTGGCATGCCCTATGCCTTCGCATCGCATTTTGCGCCGCGCTACATGCATGAGGCGATTCGGGTCTATCGCAATCACTTCAAGCCATCCACCACGCTGGACAAGCCTTACGTCATGCTCGGCATTCCCATGGTAGTGGCCGAGACCGACGAGAAGGCCGAGTACTTGGCCACGTCGGTCTATCAACGCATCCTGGCCTTGATTCGCGGCCAGAGCCTGATGCAGAAGCCTCCGGTAGAAACCATGAACGGCTTGTGGTTGCCCCATGAGCGCGACGCGGTGGGCAGCTTCATGGGGCTGGCGATGATCGGAAGCCCTGATAAGGTCCGCGCCAAGGTCGAGGTGCTGCTGGAGCAGACAGGGGCCGATGAACTGATCTTTACCTGCGATCTGTACGAGCACGCAGACCGGATACGCTCCTACGAGTTGCTGGCTCAGGCACTGCAGCAAGCCTAGCTGTCGAGCAGGGTGCCCCGTGGAGCGGACCGGGCTGACTCGGCGTCTTGACGGGTGACCGATAGCCTGGCAACCGGTCATATGCCCGAACCCCGCGGTCAACCCGCGGGGTTCGGTGGCCCTTAGTTGCGGCTGTAAACGATTTCCTTGGTACCGCCCTCACAACTGCCCACCACCTTGCCGGCGGGATCGCCCTTGTCCACGACCGTCAGCGTGTAGTTTTGCACGCCCTTGGCATCGAGCTTGGCAGCGATTTCCGCTTTCAGCTCTTCACACGGCTTGCCGGCAGCCATCGCGCCGCCCGCCAGGGTCATCAGGCCCAACGCCAGAACCACTTTGTTCATCACTTGCTTTCCTTGTGCAGATGAAATCGCAAAAGGCGCCCATCAGGCGCCTCGTCTAAGTCTTACCCCATCGCGCCAGGCACATCCAGCCCGGAACTGTATCAGCTGTTGGTGATACGGAAGCCGACCTTCAGGGTCACCTGGAAGTGCTCGACCTTGTTGTCACGAATGTGACCACGGGTGCTGACGACTTCGAACCACTCCATCATCTGCACGCTTTTGGAGGCTTCGGCCAGGGCATTCTGAATGGCGTCCTCGATACCGGTGGTGGAAGAACCTACCAGTTCGAGCATTTTGTACGTGTGGTGATCGGACATGTGTTGACTCCTTGGATGGCGATAACGTTGAGCCTAGCAGCGCAGTGCTGGTTTACCTGCGAGCAGGCGCAGCGGCAGAAAGTTCGATCGCACTTTCGCTTCGCTTGATAGTCGCAATCTCTAGAGCCCATAACGCGAAGGAGAGTCAACATGCCCCGCAACTCGCTGCGTAAAACATCACTGGAAAGCATGGAAGCCGAGATCGAGAGCCTCCTGAAAAGCCTGGAAAGCCTCAAGAACGACGCGTCCGAGGAATCCCAGAAGTCCCTCAAGGCTATCCGCAGCAATGCCGAGACGGCCCTGAAGCACTCGCGCAGCCTACTGAGCGACGCCTACGAAGAAGTCAAAGACCGCACGGTCAAGACCAGCATCGCTACCCGCGACTACGCCCAGGAACACCCCTACACCACCGCTGGCGTGGCCGTAGGCGCACTGGGCCTGCTGGCTGCCTACCTGCTGTGCAAGCGCAACTAAGCGCTCTGCCCGGCCAACTCGGCGCGTAACCACTGCGCCAGCTGCTCGGCGCGCCCATCTGCGGCGCGCCGTGGCACCCACAGTGCCAACGCTGCAGGCGTTGCGCTAAAGCCCCATGGCGCAATCAGGCGCCCTGCACGCAAGTCATCGGCCACCAATGGCTCAGGCGCGATGGCCACCCCCAATCCTGCGACTGCCGCTTCCAACAAGTAATACAGGTGCTCGAACGACTGCCCATATTTCAGCGCCTGGGCATCGAGGCCGTTGGCCAACGCCCATGTAGGCCAGGCTTGCGGGCGCGACGTGGTGTGCAGCAAGGATTCTTCCAATAGCTGGCTGACCGCCGTCTTGCGCAGGCGCCCAGTGCCCTCGAAGTGCGGGCTGACGACTGGCCCAATACGTTCCTGCGCCAGTACGTGAACCTGCATGTCCGCTGGCCACGGCGGTTCGGCGTACACCAGTAACGCATCCAGCCCGGGGCGACGCGGGTCAAGGTCGCCCTCACCGGCAGAAAGATGCAGGCGAAGCTCAGGCAAGTCGGCATTCAAGCGCCCCAGACGCGGGATGAACCAACGCGCCAGCAAGCTCCCGGAACAGCCAAGCACAAAAGGTGCGTGCTCCACTTCGCGGGCCAGCTCCCGGCATACCCCGCGCAGCCGATCAAAGACCTCACCACTGACGTCACGCAACCTGACGCCAGCATCTGTGAGTTTCACACCTCGCCCATCCTTGGCGAACAGGGCAACGCCAAGGTGCGCTTCCAGCGCTTTGATTTGCCGGCTAACTGCGCCATGGGTCACGTGCAGCGCTTCAGCTGCTTGGCTGACGCTGTTGAGCCGGGCAGTCGCCTCGAAGGCGCGCAAGGCATTGAGGGGCGGGAGATCACTGGCCATTACGTGTGAGTTTTCCTGACAGGTCAGCGCAATCTTATCGGTTTTCATCGGAGCAGGTCATGGTTACAGTAAAGCCCATCACTCATTCGTTATGCCTTGGAGCGTCTCATGACCCAGTCCCAATATCGCCCCGGCCCCGATGCCAATGGCCTGTTCGGCTCGTTCGGCGGCCGCTACGTGGCCGAAACACTGATGCCACTGGTACTGGACCTGGCCCGTGAGTACGAAGCGGCCAAGGCAGACCCTGCATTTCTCGAAGAACTGGCTTACTTCCAACGCGACTACATTGGCCGTCCCAACCCGTTGTATTTCGCCGAGCGCCTGACCGAGCACTGCGGTGGTGCCAAGATCTACTTCAAGCGCGAGGAGCTCAACCACACCGGCGCGCACAAGGTGAACAACTGCATCGGCCAGGTACTGCTGGCCAAGCGCATGGGCAAAAAGCGCCTGATCGCCGAAACCGGTGCCGGCATGCATGGCGTCGCTACCGCCACCGTGGCGGCGCGTTTCGGGTTGCCTTGCGTGATCTACATGGGCGCTACCGACATCGAGCGGCAGCAGGCCAACGTGTTCCGCATGAAACTGCTGGGCGCTGAAATCGTGCCGGTCACCGCTGGTACCGGCACCTTGAAAGACGCCATGAACGAGGCCCTGCGCGACTGGGTCACCAATGTCGACGACACGTTCTACCTGATCGGCACCGTAGCCGGCCCGCACCCCTACCCAGCCATGGTTCGGGACTTCCAGTCGATCATCGGCAAGGAAACCCGCGCCCAGATGCAGGAAAAGGAAGGCCGACTGCCGGACAGCCTGGTGGCCTGCGTGGGTGGCGGGTCCAATGCCATGGGCCTGTTCCACGAGTTTCTCGAAGAGCCGAGCGTTCAGATCATCGGTGTCGAGGCGGGCGGGCACGGCGTACAGACCGACAAGCACGCTGCCAGCCTGAACGGCGGAGTGCCTGGGGTACTGCACGGCAACCGTACCTACTTGCTGCAGGACGCCGACGGCCAGATCACCGATGCCCATTCGATCTCAGCAGGCCTGGACTATCCGGGCATCGGCCCCGAGCACGCTTATCTACACGAAGTGAAGCGGGTCGAATACGTCAGCATCACCGATGACGAGGCCCTGGATGCCTTCCACGCATCCTGCCGGCTCGAAGGCATCATTCCCGCGCTGGAAAGCGCCCATGCGCTGGCCGAAGCCATCAAGCGCGCCCCGTCCTTGCCCAAGGACCACCTGATGGTGATCTGCCTGTCGGGGCGTGGGGACAAGGATATGCACACCGTCATGAACCACATGGCCGCCCAGGAGAAACAGGCATGAGCCGTCTTGAACAACGTTTCGCCGAGCTGAAAACCGAAGGCCGCGCAGCACTGGTCACCTTCGTCACTGCAGGTGATCCAGGCTATGACGCCTCGCTCCAGATTCTCAAGGGCCTGCCGGCGGCAGGTGCCGACGTGATCGAACTGGGCATGCCGTTCACCGACCCCATGGCCGACGGCGTGGCCATCCAGCTGGCCACCCTGCGTGCACTCGAGGCTGGCCAGACCTTGGCCAAGACGCTGCAGATGGTTCGCGAATTCCGAGTGGATGACCAGACCACGCCGATCGTGCTGATGGGTTACTACAACCCGATTCACCGCTTTGGCGTGGAAGCGTTCGTGGCCCAGGCCAACAAAGCCGGTGTCGATGGCCTGATCATCGTCGACCTGCCGCCTGAGCATGACGACGAACTGGCCAGCCCGGCCCAGGCTGCGGGTATCGACTTCATCCGCCTGACCACCCCGACTACCGACGACGCGCGCCTGCCCCGCGTGCTGGAGCGCAGCTCCGGGTTCGTCTACTACGTGTCGGTGGCCGGTGTGACCGGTGCAGGCTCGGCGACGACAGAACATGTGACCGAAGCCATTGCGCGCTTGCGTCGCCATACGGATTTGCCGATCAGCGTCGGGTTTGGCATTCGCACCCCCGAGCAGGCGGCCAACATCGCCCGTCTCGCCGACGGTGTGGTGGTAGGCTCAGCCCTGGTCGACAAAATTGCCCACGCGCAGAACCCCGGTCAGGCGGTAGACGATGTGTTGAGCCTGTGCTCGGCCTTGGCAGAAGGGGTACGTGGCGCTCGGCGCTAAGGGATGGTTGTCGCTCGGTTGCCCGAGGCTATCTTGAGCGGCAGCTCATGTTGCAACGCTGATATCCTAGGGCCGCTGCGCGGCCCATCGCGGCGCACTTGAGAGATGCGTATACCTGTAGGAGCGGCCTTGTGCCGCGATGGGCCGCATAGCGACCCCAGCAATATGAGCTGCGAAGCTGAAATCCTGGGGCTGCTTCGCAGTCATCGCGGCCGCTCCGGCAAGAACGCGCCTAAGATTGGATCGCTCAATTAACGCCCTTCGCCAAAACCCGACAAGTCCAGAGGCCGCAGCGCCCCCATCCAGATCGCATGATCGCGGTGGTCTGCCAGCTCATCCCCGGTAAGCGGGTGCAAAAAGACCACCAGCCCCCTGCGGTGCAACGCCAGCCAGGGCAGCACCACGCCAATAAGCTCAGGCTCGAACGCCAACTGACAGCTCCAGTCCGGATGCGGCCCAACAGGCCTGGTGTGCATACGCCCCATGGTGACCGGAAACAGCGCGGCTGCCTCCTCGCACAAGGCTCGCGCCTGCTCCAAGGTGGAGGCGTCGTAGTACACGTGGGCGTGATAACCCTTGATTCTCTGCACAGCTACTCCTGATGTGCGTCGATTCTGACAACATGCCACAAGCGGGCCCAGCATCTCAGAGGCAACGCTCGTGCTCAAGCCAATCCACGAAGCGTGCGATCAACGCCCCGCGACGCTTGCGCGGCGGCAATACGGCGTAATACCCACGTGCCGACCGCAAGGTGCCCTCCAACGGCCGGCACAGCAACCCTTGGTCGACCAGCCCATCCACCAGATGCCGCCAGCCGATCGCCATGCCCTGGCCCGCGATGGCGGCCTGGATCAACAACGTGTAGTTGTCGAACCGCAGCTGCCCCGCAGGCGGCGCGCTGGTCACCCCGAGCCCGCGAAAGACACCTGCCCAGTCGAACCACCGGCTCGCCTGCTCACCCTTGAGATGCAGCAGCGGCAAACGCTGCAAAGCCGCGGCAGACAAGGGTTTGCCATGGACAAGGCGAGGGCTGCATACCGGGAAAACCTCCTCATCGAACAGCCAACGGCTCTCGCCTTGATGAAAACGCCCATCGCCGAATAGCACCGCCACGTCAATGTCCGGGCGCAACATGCCTTGGCTTCGCTCACCCGTCACCAGGCTCACATCGACCTGTGGATACGCTTCATGAAAGCGCTGCAGACGGGGCATCAACCAGAACGCAGCGAATGCAAAATCCGTCGCCACCTGAAGTACTTCACGCTGATGGCGCCCGCTTGCGCGGGCCACGCCATCGTCCATGGTTTGCAACCCCTGGCTGGCGTACTCGAACAACACTTGGCCCGCCTCGGTCAGCTCGATGCCCCGGTAGATGCGATCGAACAGCCGCGCGCCCAGTTGCGCCTCCAGGCGTTTTACCTGCTGACTGATTGCCGGTTGCGTGGTGCCCAGCTCCAAGGCAGCTGCCGTAAAGCTGCGCAAGCGTGCGGCTGCCTCGAACACGCGTAGGGTATCCAACGACAATCCAGCAAGGTGTTCAAACATAAGCCTGGCTAATCCCACGCATTGCCCTACGGGGGCTTTACCCATGTTATGCACAGCCGCATCGTGGTAGGCAAGCATTGCGCATAACCTTCAACGATGGGAGCTTGCATGAAACGCCCTAATATCCTGTTCATTATGGCTGATCAGATGGCAGCACCCTTGCTGCCCATCTACGCCGACTCACCCATACAGATGCCTCATCTCACTCGTCTGGCTGCACAGGCCGTGGTGTTCGATTCGGCTTACTGCAATAGCCCGCTGTGCGCCCCCTCGCGTTTCACCCTCGTCAGTGGTCAGCTCCCTAGCCGTATTGGGGCCTATGACAACGCGGCTGACTTCCCCGCCGATATCCCCACCTACGCCCACTATCTGCGCCGCTTAGGCTATCGCACGGCGCTGTCCGGCAAGATGCATTTCTGCGGGCCCGATCAACTGCACGGCTATGAGGAACGCCTGACCAGCGATATCTACCCGGCCGACTACGGCTGGGCCGTGAATTGGGATGAGCCTGACGTGCGACCAAGCTGGTACCACAACATGTCCTCAGTGCTGCAGGCCGGGCCATGCGTACGTACGAACCAGCTGGATTTTGACGAGGAAGTGGTGTTCAAGGCGCGTCAGTATTTGTATGACCACGTCCGTGAAAACGACGGCCGCCCGTTCTGTCTGACAGTGTCCATGACCCACCCTCACGATCCCTACACCATCCCCAAACGCTACTGGGATCGCTACGACGGTGTGGATATCCCGTTACCCAAGCACACGGATAGCCAAGCCTCGCTCGATCCCCACTCCCAGCGATTGCTCAAGGTCTACGACCTTTGGGACAAACCGCTCCCTGTGGACAAAATCCGCGATGCCCGGCGGGCCTACTTCGGCGCTTGCAGCTACATCGACGACAATATCGGTCAATTGCTGCACACCCTTGAGGAATGCAACCTCGCCGACGACACCTTGATCGTGTTCTCGGGCGACCATGGCGACATGCTGGGTGAGCGCGGCCTCTGGTACAAAATGCATTGGTTCGAGATGTCAGCCCGTGTACCGCTCCTGATCCATTCCCCGCAACGCTTCGCGGCCGGCCGCGTCAGTGCGTCCGTCTCGACCTGCGACCTGCTGCCTACCCTGGTCGAGCTGGCAGGTGGGGCTGTGGATAAATCCCTTCACCTGGACGGCCGCTCACTGCTTGGCCATCTGCGAGGGCAGGGTGGTCACGACGAAGTGATTGGTGAATACATGGCCGAGGGTACCGTCGGCCCGCTCATGATGATCCGCCGCGGTTCCTACAAGTTCGTGTACAGCGAGGACGACCCCTGTCTACTCTATGACCTGAGCCGCGACCCGTACGAGCGGGAGAATCTGGCTACCAGCCCGGATCATCAGGCATTGCTGCAGGGGTTCGTCACCGAGGCGCGCCAGCGCTGGGACATACCCGGCCTGCGCAAGCAGGTGCTGGCCAGCCAGCGACGTCGCCGTCTGGTGGCCCAGTCACTGGCCATTGGCAAGTTGAGCAGCTGGGATCACCAACCTTGGGTGGACGCCAGTCAGCAGTACATGCGCAACCACATCGATCTTGACGACCTCGAGCGCAAGGCACGTTATCCACAGCCCGCCCCACTGGATTGAAAAGAGAGCCCGCCATGCATACGTTCGCTGCTACCTTGTTCGCGCTAGCCGTCAGCCTGAGTACGCTTAACGCCCAGGCCGCCGATAACAACGCGCAATGCTCAACCGTCAAGCTGGCCGACCCCGGGTGGAGTGACATCGCCACCACCAACGCAGTGGCCCGGCTGTTGCTTGAACCCCTGGGGTACCAGGTGAAGGTGGAGAGCCTGGCGGTGCCGATCATCTATGGCGGGCTCAAGGATGGCCAAGTCGATGCCTTTCTTGGGAGCTGGATGCCTGCGCACCAAGGCTTCCATGACAAGTTCGTCGCCAACGGGGATGTGCAGCAGCTCTCGCGTAACCTGCAAGGAACCGAATTCACCCTGGCGGTGCCGGACTATGTGTGGAAAGGCGGGGTACGTGATTTCGCGGACTTGAACAAGCACGCCGATCAGTTTGGCAGGAAGCTGTACGGCATTGGCTCAGGCGCGCCGGCCAATCTCTCGCTGCAAGAGATCATCAAGGGTGATGCCTTCGGCCTGAGCAAATGGAAACTGGTGGAGTCCAGCGAGCAGGCCATGCTGGCCCAGGTGGATCGAGCGGTCAAGAAACAGCAGTACATAGCCTTCCTCGGCTGGACGCCGCACCCCATGAACGTGAAGCTGAACATGCATTACTTGACCGGTGGCGAGAAGTGGTTCGGTAGCAAAGGCGACGTGTTCACGCTGACACGTAAGGGTTATCCACAAGCCTGCCCGAACGCGGCAAAGTTGCTGAGCAACCTGAGCTTCACGCTGGACATGGAAAACACCATCATGGCCGAGGTTGTGGATAAGAAGATCAGCTTCGACGAGGCGGCCAGGGCCTGGGTAAAAGCGCACCCCGAGGCACTGGATGGCTGGCTGAACGGCGTGACCACCAAAGCGGGTGCAGACGCCGTCGCGGCCGTGAAACAAACATTGTAAACAGCGAGTGGAGAGCGGATCTGTCTGCGGTTGATTCGTGAAACAGATCACCTCTCCAGAACAGACACATCCTGGGGATTTGACCACCCTATGCATCGCCTCATACGCCTGCTGCCCTTTCTAGCCTGGCTGCCGCGCCAGACGCCCCGCAGCTTGCGTCAGGACCTGCTGGTAGGTTTGAGCGGCGCCATCCTTGCGCTCCCGCAATCCATCGCCTATGCCCTGATCGCCGGCCTGCCAGCGGAATATGGGCTGTATGCAGCCATCGTCCCGGTGCTGATCGCCTGCCTGTGGGGGTCCTCCTGGCACCTGATCTGCGGACCGACGGCGGCCATTTCCATCGTGCTTTACGCCAGTGTCAGCCCGTTGGCAGTAGCAGGAAGCGATGACTACATCACCCTTGTGCTGCTGCTGACCTTTCTGGGCGGTGTCTTCCAGTTGCTGCTGGGGCTTCTGCGTTTCGGGGCCTTGGTCAATTTCGTCTCGCATTCGGTAGTGATCGGCTTCACCCTTGGGGCTGCCGTGGTCATCGCGCTGGGGCAGCTGCCCAACCTGCTCGGGCTGGATTTGCCCAGCCAGGCCACCGCCTTGAAGACGGCTCAGGACTTGGCCAGCCATGCCGGCGAAATGGATGTGCCGTCCTTGATACTGGGGGCGCTTACCGTTGCAGTGGGCATGGCGCTGAAACTATGGCGCCCCCGCTGGCCCAGCCTGTTGATAAGTCTGTTGGCCGTCAGCCTGCTGGCGTGGCTGCTGCCCGGCGTGTTCGAGCACGTGCCGCGTGTACCGGCGTTCGAGGGGCGCCTGCCACCTCTGAGTGCCGTGCCGCTGCTGGACATGGACCTGATACTGCGCCTGCTCCCCAGCGCCGTGGCCGTTGGCATGCTGGGGCTGGTGACCAGCTTGTCCATCGCCCGTTCGTTGTCTGCGCGCTCCGAGCAACTGATTGACGCCGACCAGGAGATACGTGCCCAAGGGCTCTCCAACATCGTCGGTGCGTTCTTTTCCGGCTACCTCTCGTCGGGCTCGTTCACCCGATCGGGCCTGAGCTATGACGCAGGCGCACGCTCGCCCATGGCCGGGGTGTTCTCGGCGCTGTGGGTAGCGGTGTTTGCCGTCGCCGGTGCCGGCCTGATCGCGCACCTGCCGATTCCGGCGATGGCCGGCAGCATTCTGTTGATTTGCTGGGGGCTGGTTGATCGCAAGGCCATCGGCGCATTGCTGCGTGTGAGCCGTGCCGAGTTCGTGGTCATGGCGCTGACGGCAGCGGCCACCTTGCTCCTGGAATTGCAGACGGCCATCTATGCCGGTGTGCTGGTTTCCCTGTTCTTCTACCTCAAGCGCACCTCGCGTCCGCGCATCCACCAGAGCCGCGAAGGCGATGCGGACATCTTGCGTGTAGGCGGCTCGATCTTCTTCGGTGCCGCGCATTACCTGCAAGTACGCCTGCAGCGCTGCCAGGGCCCGCAGGTGGTCATGGATGCGCGGCAGGTCAACTTCATCGACTATTCAGGGGTGGACATGCTGCACCGCGAGGCGAGGCGGCTGCAGCGAACGGGCGGCAGCCTGACCTTGCGCGGCGCCAGGCCACAGGTGATCGAAGAGTTGCACAAGCTCGAAGGCCCGGCGCGTTGCCCAATCCGGTTCGAGGACTGAGCAGCCACATGAAGCGCCGCTCAGGCGCCCAGCTTGCTGTCAGCCCCGCGCCAGCTGGCGGCGCAGTTCAGCGAGAACCGGAGCAGTGTCCGGCCGCACACCGCGCCACACATAAAAAGCTTCGGCGGCTTGTTCGGCCAGCATCCCCAGACCGTCCAGCACCTTGGCAGCGCCATGTTGGGTGGCCCACTGGCAGAACGGCGTTGGCGCCTTGCCATACATCATGTCGTAGCACACCGTGCGACCGGGTTCGATGAGGCTGCTGGCAATCGGTGGCAGCTCACCGGCCAGGCTGGCCGAGGTTGCATTGATGATCACGTCCACCGGCTCTTGCAACCAGGCGAACCCGCTGGCCACCACCGGCCCCAGCTCATCGAACGCCTCGGCCAGGCGTTCGGCCTTTTCCACCGTGCGGTTGGCGATCACCAGTGACTGCGGGTTTTGCGCTAGCAGCGGCTCCAGCACCCCGCGCACGGCGCCGCCGGCACCGAGGACAAGGATGCGTTTACCTGCCAGTTCCACACCGGCATTGACGGTCAGGTCACGGACCAGCCCCGCACCGTCGGTGTTGTCCCCCTGCAAAGTACCGTCGTGCAGCTTGCTGAGCGTGTTCACCGCGCCTGCACGACGCGCGCGCGGGGTAAGGCTGTCGCACAGGCGATAGGCTTCTTCCTTGAATGGCACGGTGACGTTGGCACCGCTGCCTTGCTTGAAGAAGCCGCGCGCGCAGTCACTGAAGTCGTCCAGCGGCGCCAGCAGCGTGGCGTACTCCAGGTCCTGGCCGGTCTGTTCGGCGAACAGGCGATGAATCAGCGGCGACTTGCTGTGGCCGATCGGGTTGCCAAAAACGACGTACTGGTCCATGACGGCTCCTTGAATGGTTACAGGCTTACTGGCCGAGCCAGTCACGGTCTTGCAGGAAGTACTCGGTCAGCCGCGCCTCTTCGCTGCCTGGCGCGGGTTTCCAGTCGTAGCCCCAGCGTACCTGCGGTGGCAGCGACATGAGGATGGACTCGGTGCGCCCGCCAGACTGCAGCCCGAATAACGTGCCACGGTCGTATACCAGGTTGAACTCGACGTAACGGCCCCGGCGAAACTCCTGGAATTCCCGTTGCTGTGGGGTATAGGGCGTACCCTTGCGGCGCTGCACGATGGGCAGGTACGCGTCGATATAGGCATCGCCGATGGCGCGGATGAAGGCGAAGCAGGTATCGAAGTCCCACTCGTTCAGGTCATCGAAGAACAGCCCGCCGATGCCACGGGGCTCACCCCGGTGCTTGAGGTGAAAATACCGGTCGCACCAGGCCTTGTAGCGTGGGTAAACATCGGCGCCAAAAGGCGAGCACGCCTGTTCCGCGATTCGATGCCAGTGCACGCAATCTTCCTCCACACCGTAATACGGCGTCAGGTCGAAGCCACCGCCGAACCACCAGACCGGCTCTTCGCCTTCCTTCTCGGCGATGAAAAACCGCACGTTGGCGTGGGAAGTAGGCACGTGGGGGTTATGCGGGTGGATCACCAGCGACACCCCGAGCGCCTGGAAACCGCGCCCAGCCAACTCCGGCCGATGGGCGCTGGCTGAAGGCGGCAACCCGGTGCCGAACACATGGGAGAAATTCACCCCGCCTTTCTCGATGACGGTGCCTTCGCCGATCACCCGCGTACGGCCCCCGCCACCCGCTTCGCGCACCCAGGCGTCCTCGACGAAGCGGGCGCCGCCGTCTTCGCGTTCCAGGGCTGAGCAGATGCGGTCTTGCAAGTCGAGCAGATAGGCTTTCACAGCCTCGGTGCGGCTAATCATCGGGTCACCAGGAGCGGGCAGGAAACAAGTGGCGCGTAGCATAACACCGCCTGCCAGCGCCCCGCAGTTGACGGCAGTCAAGCAAAGGCGTCCGATAGAGGCCCCTTTCCCGATCCCGAATCCAGGAGTACGAGATGGCCAAGCGTATCCAGTTCAGCCAGCACGGCGGCCCCGAAGTGCTGCAGTGGGTTGACTTCGAGCCCGCTGACCCTGGGCCTCAGCAAGTGCGCGTGCGCAACCACGCTGTGGGCCTGAACTTCATCGATACCTATTTCCGCAGCGGTTTGTACGCGCCGCCGTCCCTGCCTTCGGGCCTGGGTACCGAAGGGGCAGGGGTAGTCGAGGCCGTGGGCCCTGGCGTGTCCCGATTGAAGGTCGGCGACCGCGTGGCGTATGGCGGGGGCCCATTGGGCGCCTACGGCGAGGTGCACACGCTGCCTGAGGCCAACCTGGTCAAGCTGCCAGAGGCCATCAGCTTCGAGCAGGCTGCCGCCGTCATGCTCAAGGGCCTGACCGTGCAGTACCTGCTCAAGCAGACCTACGCTGTGCAGCCTGGCGATGTAATTCTGTTCCATGCGGCCGCAGGCGGTGTGGGTTCGCTGGCGTGCCAGTGGGCAAAGGCGCTGGGTGCCAAGCTCATCGGTACCGTGAGCTCTGCCGAAAAAGCCGAGCGGGCCAAGGCCTTGGGCGCCTGGGCCACCATCGACTACAGCCAGGAGGATGTCGCCAAACGGGTGCTGGAGCTGACCGACGGCAAGAAATGCCCAGTCGTGTATGACGGCGTGGGCGCCGACACCTGGCTGACGTCGCTCGATTGCCTGCAAGCGCGGGGGTTGATGGTGAGCTTCGGCAATGCCTCGGGTGCGGTGAGCGGTGTGAACCTGGGCATTCTGGCGCAGAAGGGCTCGCTGTACGTCACACGGCCGACCCTGGCGACCTATGCCAACAACGCCGAGAACACCCAGGCCATGGCTGATGACCTCTTCGCCATGATTGCCAGCGGCAAAGTGACGGTGGATATCCAGCAGCGCTACCCGCTCAGCGAAGCGGCCAAGGCCCAGAGCGAGCTGTCGGCGCGGCGGACTGTGGGGTCCACTGTGTTGTTGCCTTGATTGGCAGAAGGTCGCGTTATGGCGACCAGGTGCTTGCCTTGGTTTTGTAGTGTTGCGCAGATCGAGCGCCGCCCACGCGGCGCTCGATCTCACAGGCGCTAAAAATCTAAAGGCGAACACCTGTCAGCCCTCACACCTTCTTATGCGACGGCGGAGTCGACTCGATGCCATCCAGGATGGCCTCGACTACGCCTTCTGCCATTTCAATCGCATGCAGGTTCGACCAGAACATGCCACGGCCTTCTTCTCGCATGTAATCCAGGGCTTTGTAGCCGGTTTCGTAAGCGCTACGCAGGTACAGGGCTACATGGACCAGAGCGTCCTCGGCGGAAATGTTCGGGTTGACTGCAAACAGCGGCTCGTGACCTGCGTCGCAGCGGCCAAATGGGTGGGCGGAAGTAGAAGGAAGGGGTGGATCAGGTACGATTTTTTTCATGGCTTGCTCCAGACGATGAAGCTGGCGCCAAGCCGTTACCACACGGTTAAGGCGGCAGCTGTACGCGAGGTGGTAAACCGGGCTGGAGCGCTCCCGGCAGGCATGACGCCTCCCGCGCACAGCTGCCATAGCTGTGACGCCCCAGGTACATCCGGGTTACCACACCCGATCGCCAAGGTATTTGGCGACAGCTGAAGCCTATGGGGAGAGGTTCCTACTGAAAAGGTGATGGAAGGGGACGCGGCTCGTAGGATATTTCCCAAACCGAATATCAAACAACCGCCTTGGCAAAAATCAGAAAAAACCAAGTCGTCATGAGGGGCATGGCTCAGGCGCTCGGTCCAAGCCTGGCCAACAGCATGGCCCGCAGGTGCATCAACCCGGCCGCACCACTTCACCGGTAGCCAGATTGCGAATCAAACTCGGGTTCTTCCGCCCGCCCAACGCCCCACCCAGCACCAGATCCAGTTGTCCGTGGAAGTACTGCTCCACCCGCAGCCGGGTCTTTGCCGCAGGGCGCCCGCCAGGGTTGCACGACGTGGAGATCAGCGGCCCGACCAACGCGCACAGCTCGCGCACCACGGGGTGGTCGCTGACGCGAAGCGCTACGGTGTCGTGCTGCCCGGTCACCCATTCAGGTAACAGATCCTGATGCGGCACCAGCCAGGTGTTGGGACCAGGCCAGGTGCTGGCCATCCGGTCGATCCAGTCTTCGGGGAAGTCTTCGAACAGGAAGTCGAACTGGCGGATGTTGTCAGCGACCAGGATCAACCCCTTATCCACAGGTCGCGACTTCAGTGCCAGCAGCCGATAGACCGCGTCCTCGTTCCACGGGTCGCAGCCCAGGCCCCAGACCGCCTCCGTCGGGTAGGCGATCACTGCGCCAGCCCGGATTTCACGTGCGGCTTGTTGCACACGAAAACTGCTCACCATTGATGTTTCTCCACTGGGAATGTTGCCTGGGCGCAGTTTACTCAGCCCGAGCGGGCAAACCAACGTCCCGCTTGATTGCTGACCCGGCCAGCGAGCTCCAGATCGGTGAGCTGCGCCAGTACCTCTGCCAGCGGCTGCTCACTGCAATGGGCCAGGCTTTCGGTGCTCTGCGGTGCCGCATGCAGCAGCGCCAGCAGCGGGTGATCGAAGGTGTCTGCAGCTGCCGGAGGCAGGTTCTGCCAGCCTTGCAGGGTTTCGAGTATCTGCTCGACGCTTTCGACAAGCAGGGCGCCGTCGCGGATCAGCTGGTGACAGCCCTTGGCGCCGGGGTGATGAATGGAGCCGGGAATGGCATAGACCTCACGGCCCTGCTCGGCGGCGAGCCGGGCCGTGATCAACGAGCCACTGGCCAGGCTGGCCTCGACCACCAGCACACCCAACGAAAGACCGCTGATGATGCGGTTGCGCCGGGGAAAATTACCGGGCAGCGGCCCGGCGTCGAGCGGGTACTCCGACACCAGTGCACTGCCGTTGTCGATCATCGCCTGGGCCAACGGCTTGTGCCGCTGTGGATAAAGTTTTTCAAGCCCTGTGCCCAGTACGCCTATCGTGGCCCCGCCAGCCTGCAGCGCAGCACGGTGAGCGGCACCATCGATGCCTACCGCCAGGCCACTGGTGACGACGAAGCCCGCCTGGGCAAGGTACCTGGCAAATGCGCCAGCCGTGTCCACCGCCGGCGGCGTCGCGCGGCGGCTGCCCACGATCGCCAGTTGTGGGCGGCTGAGCAGTGAAGCGTTCCCCGCCACGAACAGCAGCGGCGGGGCATCGTCGATTTCGGCGAGCAGTGCGGGGTAGTCTGGGCTGTCCCACATCAGCAATTGCTGGCCCGGACGCTCTAGCCAGCGCATTGCAGCACTGGCCGCATCCCGCACTTGAGGGCTGCGCCTTGCATCGATGCTGGCATGGGGGATGCCCAGTGCGCGCCAGGCAGCACCGGGGGCACTGAGCGCCGATGAGGCACTTCCGAAGGCCTCGATCAGGGTAGAAAAGCGGCGCAAGCCGGTCTCAGGAAGGCAATGCAGGCGCAACCGCGCCTCCAGTTCTGCAGGCGGGCAAGTAGATAAAGAGCAATCAGACATCGGCAATCATCCTTGATGCGAAACGGTTGATTCAGGCTGCGCAACCTGTGGATAACTCTGTGAGTAACACTTTGAAAAGCTGTCCATTGGCTGGGGGCTATCACGCCAATAGTCACCCTAGACGAGGTTGCCTGGTGCCGAAGTCCGCGTTTCCCTTTATTATGTGTGTTCAGTTTTCAACCAAACGCACAGTGACTGCCTGACCTTATGGCCATTTTGAACATTCTCGAATTCCCGGACCCGCGCCTGCGCACCATCGCCAAACCGGTGACGGCGTTCGACGACGCCCTGCGCCAGCTGATCGACGACATGTTTGAAACCATGTACGAAGCCCCTGGCATCGGCCTGGCTGCGACCCAGGTCAACGTGCACCAGCAAGTCGTGGTGATGGACCTCAGCGAAGACCGCAGCGAACCTCGCGTCTTCATCAACCCGTCGGTCGAGGAACTGACCGATGACATGGGCCAGTACCAGGAAGGTTGCCTGTCAGTGCCGGGCTTCTACGAGAACGTCGATCGGCCCCTGCGCGTGAGGGTCAAGGCCCAGGATCGTGACGGCACACCGTTCGAGCTGGAATGCGAAGGCCTGCTGGCGGTGTGCGTGCAGCACGAGTTCGATCACCTCAATGGCAAGCTGTTCGTCGACTACCTGTCACAGCTCAAGCGGGATCGAATCAAGAAGAAGCTGGAAAAACAGCACCGCCAGCAAGCCTGATTCCCACCTTCCAGAAGGCTTGCTCCGGCAAGCCTTTTTCTTTTTGCAGCGAGAACACCATGCGCATCGTCTTTGCAGGCACTCCCGAGTTTGCCGCCGAACATCTCAAGGCTTTGCTCGACAGCCCGTACGAAGTCGTGGCCGTCTACACCCAGCCCGATCGCCCGGCAGGCCGCGGTCAGAAGCTGATGCCCAGCGCCGTCAAGGCGCTGGCCGTGGCCCATGACATCCCGGTGATGCAACCACCAAGCCTGCGCAATGCCGAGGCCCAGGCACAATTGGCAGCCTTGGCACCCGACCTGATGGTCGTGGTTGCCTACGGCTTGATCCTGCCTCAGGCGGTACTGGACATCCCGCGCCTTGGCTGCATCAACAGCCACGCGTCCCTGCTGCCACGCTGGCGCGGGGCGGCCCCGATTCAGCGGGCAGTGCAGGCGGGCGATGCCGAAAGCGGCGTGACCGTCATGCGCATGGAAGCGGGCCTGGACACCGGCCCCATGCTGCTCAAGGTCGTCACCCCGATCAACGCCACTGATACCGGCGGCAGCCTGCACGATCGCCTGGCGCAAATGGGGCCGGCGGCCGTCATCCAGGCCATCGCCGGGCTGGCCGATGGCACCTTGCACGGCGAGACGCAGGACGACGCCCTGGCTACCTATGCGCACAAGCTGAACAAGGACGAAGCGCGTCTGGACTGGTCCCTGCCAGCTGAACAGCTGGAGCGCCTGATTCGGGCATTCAACCCTTGGCCGATTTGCCACAGCACGCTCGACGGGGAAACCGTGAAGGTGCTGGGTGCGTGCTTGGCCACAGGGCAGGGCGCACCCGGTGAAATCCTGGCGGCAAGCAAAGACGGCCTGGTGGTTGCCTGCGGCGAGCAGGCGCTCAGCCTGACCCGCCTGCAATTGCCGGGTGGCAAAGCGCTAGCCTTCGCTGACCTGTTCAACAGCCGCAAAGAGAAATTCACGCCAGGCAAGGTGCTCGGCCAATGAACCCACGCCTGGCTGCCGCCCGTGCCCTTGCCGCTGTGCTCAGCGGCAAGGCCTCCCTCAACAGCTCCCTGCCCGCGCAACTGGACAAGGTCGAGGACCGTGACCGCGGGCTGACCCAAGACCTGGCCTTTGGTACCGCCCGTTGGCAGCCGCGCCTGGGCCTGCTGGCAGCGCAGCTGTTGCAAAAGCCCTTCAAGGCCGCCGATGCCGATGTGCAGGCGTTGTTGCTGATTGGCTTGTACCAGTTGTTCTATACCCGCATCCCGGCTCATGCCGCCATTGGTGAAACCGTGGGTTGCGCCGACAAGCTGAAAAAACCCTGGGCCAAGGGGCTGCTGAACGCGGTGCTGCGCCGTGCACAGCGCGACGGCGAAGCCATGCTGGCCGACATGGAGCGCGACCCGGTAGTGCGCACCGCCCATCCACGCTGGCTGCAAAAGGCGCTCAAGGCCTTCTGGCCGGACCAGTGGGAAGCCATCTGCGCCGCCAACAATGCGCACCCGCCGATGATCCTGCGCGTCAACCGCCGCCATCACAGCCGCGACGGCTACCTGAAGCTGCTCGCCGATGCAGGCGTCCAGGCCCAGGCCTGCGCGTATAGCCGTGACGGTATCGTGCTGGCCGAGCCGCGGGATGTTCGCGGCCTGCCAGGCTTTGCCGAGGGCTGGATCAGCGTCCAGGACGAAGCCGCGCAACTGGCCGCCGACCTGCTAGAGCTGGCGCCCGGTCAACGCGTGCTCGACGCATGCTGCGCCCCGGGAGGCAAGACCTGCCATGTGCTGGAGGCCGAAGCCGGGCTCTCTCACGTGGTGGCCATCGACCTTGAAGCCAAGCGCCTGGTGCGCGTGCGCGAAAACCTCGACCGCCTGAGGCTCGACGCCGAACTGATCGCCTGCGATGCCCGCGACACGGCCAGTTGGTGGGATGGCAAACCGTTCCAGCGCATCCTGCTGGACGCTCCTTGCTCGGCCACTGGCGTCATCCGTCGTCATCCAGACATCAAGCTCACTCGCCAGGCCGAAGACATCGCGCCGCTGGCGGCCTTACAGGGCGAGTTGCTCGATGCCCTGTGGCCAACACTGGAGGTGGGCGGCATGCTGCTGTACGCCACCTGCTCCAGCCTACCGACCGAAAATACCGAGGTGATCGGCGCCTTCCTGGCGCGCACGCCAGGCGCACGCGAGCTGGACCTGGCCACCGAAGCGGGCCTGCGCCAGACGCATGGGCGCCAGTTGTTGGCCCAGGAAGGCGGCCACGACGGTTTCTACTATGCCAAGCTGATCAAGATTGCCGCCTCGCGCGGTTGAGCACACTGGGGAGTAGCGGATGAAGATCATCATCCTGGGCGCCGGCCAGGTGGGCGGAACGCTTGCAGAGCACCTGGCCAGCGAGGCCAACGACATCACCGTGGTCGACACCGATGGCGACCGCCTGCGCGACCTGGGTGATCGCCTGGATATCCGCACTGTGCAGGGGCGTGGGTCGCTGCCTACGGTGTTGCGACAGGCAGGCGCCGAGGACGCCGACATGCTGGTTGCCGTGACCAACAGCGACGAGACCAACATGGTCGCGTGCCAGGTGGCCTACTCGCTGTTCCACACACCGACAAAAATCGCCCGGGTGCGCGAGTCGGCCTACCTGACCCGCGAAGAACTGTTCGACAACGATCACATCCCGGTCGATGTGCTGATCAGCCCAGAACAGGTCGTCACCCACTACATCAAGCGCCTGATCGAACAGCCCGGTTCGTTGCAGGTTATCGACTTCGCCCAGGGCAAGGCGCAGTTGGTGGCCGTGAAGGCGTACTACGGCGGCCCGCTGGTCGGCCAGCAGCTGCGCCAGATACGCGCGCACATGCCCCATGTGGAAACCCGGGTGGCGGCGATCTTCCGCCGTGACCGCTCGATCACACCGCGCGGTGACACGGTGATCGAGGCCGATGACGAGGTGTTCTTCATCGCCGCCAAAAAGGATATCCGGGCGGTCATGGGTGAGCTGCGCCGCATCGATGAAACCAACAAGCGTGTCGTCATCGCTGGCGGCGGGCAGATAGGCGAGCGCCTGGCCGAAGCCATCGAAAGCCGCTACCAGGTAAAAATCATCGAGATGAACCCGGCACGCTGCCGCTACCTGTCCGATACGTTGGACAGTACCGTGGTGCTGCAGGGCAGCGCATCGGACAAGGACCTGATGCTGGAAGAAAACATCGCCGACACCGATATCTTCCTGGCTCTGACCAACGATGACGAAGCCAACATCATGTCGTCCCTGCTGGCCAAGCGCCTGGGTGCACGCAAGGTCATGACGATCATCAACAACCCGGCCTATGTAGACCTGGTGCAGGGGGGTGAAATCGACATTGCCATCAGCCCGCAATTGGCCACCATCGGCACTTTGCTGGCGCATGTGCGCCGTGGCGATATCGTGAGCGTGCATTCGCTGCGTCGTGGTGCAGCCGAAGCCATCGAGGCGGTGGCCCACGGTGATGCGAAGTCGAGCAAGGTGGTGGGCAAGGCAATCGAGGACATAACCCTGCCCCCAGGCACGACCATCGGTGCCATCATTCGCCACGACAGTGTGCTCATCGCGCACGACACGACAGTCATCGAATCAGGTGACCACGTGATCCTATTCGTTGTGGACAAGAAACACATTCGGGATGTGGAAAAGCTGTTCCACGTCGGCTTGAGTTTCTTCTAGGAGGCGGGACATGCGCCAATCGTTGGAAAACATGCTGGCCAAGGGTGTGGATAACCCATTGCTGCGCTTTGGCTTGGGCAAGGCTTGGCTCGACGAAGGCAATGGCGCGCAGGCTGCAGTGCACCTGGCTCGCTGTGTCGAGCAGGACCCCAAGTACTCGGCAGCCTGGAAGTTGTTAGGCAAGGCCTACCAATTGCTGGCGGACCTGCCAGCGGCGCGCAAGGCCTGGGAAGACGGCATCGCGTCGGCGCAGGCCCATGGTGACAAGCAGGCCGAGAAAGAGATGACGGTGTTTCTCAAGAAACTCGACAAACGCTGAGCTCGCTAGCGCCGACGCATCGGCTGCCAGACAGCCGCTGCTGGCGATGCGCGCCTCAGTACCAGCGCGCCTCACCTGCCGGACGCTTCTTGAAGCGCTTCATGCTCCACATGTACTGGCTGGGATACTCGCGCACATACCGCTCGACCACCTTGCTCATCGCGGCCGCCGACTCGTGCACGTCGGTGCTATACATCGCCTCCGGCGCGGCTTCCAGAAACACCTTGAAGCCTGAGCCATCAGGCAGACGCAGGGCATGCAGGAAAACCCCGACTGCCTTGCCGCCAGCCAGCATGTTCGGCACGAACTTGCTGGTCAGCGCCTCAGTGCCCAGGAAGGGAACGAATACACCCGCCGATTCGGCCGGCTCGGGGTCGGCCGGGATGCCGACCTGGCCACCGCGCCGAACTTCCTTGATCACACTGAGGATGCCTTCCTTGGTCGAAGGTGCCACGCGGTTGCCCATCTGCACACGCTGCTCGCGCAGCAGGTCGTCCACCGCCTTGAGCTTGGGTGGGCGGTAGAAAATGATCGGCTTGCATTGGTTGCAATAGAAGTGGTTCAGCACTTCCCAGTTGCCCAAATGACTGGTGATACCCACAACCCCCTTTCCTGACGCCAGGGCCTGCTCCAGCACCTCCAGCCCATGCACCTCCTTGACCAGTTCCAGCGAACGGTGTGGGGGCCAGATCCAGGCGCAGGCGCTTTCGACGAAGGATTTGCCAATATCCCGCAGTGCCTGGCCGACCAGCTGCTCGCGGGCAACCGGGTCCATCTCGGGGAAGCATTTGGCCAGGTTGATGCGCACCACGTTGCGCGAGCCATTGGGTATTTTCCACATCAGCCAGCCGATGCCGGCCCCGACGCGTTGCACCGCACCCCAGGGCAACTTGGCGAACAGTCGCAGCACCCCGACCATCAGGGCGCCCTTGAACTTTTCCACAGGCGAGTTCCTTATTTCAGCAAGACGGGCATTGTAACCCTTCAGTGGGACAAGGCGGCGTAGCGATCACAGTCGGTGGTGTGGTCCATGACCATGCCGGTTGCCTGCATGAAGGCATAGCAGATGGTCGGGCCGACGAAGGTGAAGCCGGCCTTGCGCAACGCCTTGCTCATGGCTTGGGCTTCTTCGGTCACGGCCGGGACTTCGCTGCGCGTGTTGAAATGATTGATCTTCGGGGCGCCGCCGACGAACGACCATAGCCACTCGGCGGGGTTATCCACAGCCAGCCAGGCCTGGGCATTGCGCCTGGCAGCCTTGAGCTTGAGCCGATTGCGGATAATGCCGGCATCCTGCATCAACGCCTCGATGCGCTCGTCGCTCATCACCGCGAGTTTCGCAGGATCGAAGCCCTCCAGCACTTCACGGTAGCGCTTGCGCTTGCGCAGCACGGTGATCCAGGAAAGCCCTGCCTGGAACCCTTCGAGCAAAAGCATCTCGAACAGCAACGCCGGGTCACGCTGGGGCGTTCCCCATTCCTGGTCATGGTAGGCCTGGTACAACGGATCGTCGGTACACCAAAAGCAGCGTGGCATAAGGCTCCAATGAGTAGAGGGCGAGGCGAATCAGGTTATACTCCCGCTCTTTACATCCGCATCCCCAGATACAGGTGAATTTCGTGAGCCAGCCTACGCCAGCCGTGCGTACCTTCCAAGACCTGATCCTCGCCCTGCAGAACTACTGGGCCGAGCAAGGTTGTGTGGTGCTTCAGCCCTACGATATGGAAGTAGGCGCCGGCACTTTCCACACCGCTACCTTCCTGCGCGCAGTGGGTCCAGAAACCTGGAACGCCGCCTACGTGCAGCCAAGCCGTCGCCCTGCCGACGGGCGGTATGGCGAAAACCCCAACCGCCTGCAGCATTACTATCAATTCCAGGTGGTGCTCAAGCCCAACCCGGCCAACTTCCAGGAGCTGTACCTCGGCTCGCTGAAGGCCATCGGTCTGGACCCGTTGGTGCACGACATTCGCTTCGTCGAAGACAACTGGGAATCGCCAACCCTCGGCGCTTGGGGCCTGGGCTGGGAAATCTGGCTCAATGGCATGGAGGTGACCCAGTTCACCTACTTCCAGCAGGTCGGTGGTATCGAATGCTACCCGGTGACGGGTGAAATCACCTATGGCCTGGAGCGCCTGGCCATGTATATCCAGGGCGTGGACTCGGTCTACGACCTGGTATGGGCCGATGGTCCGTTCGGCAAGGTCAGCTACGGCGACGTGTTCCACCAGAACGAAGTGGAGCAGTCGACCTACAACTTCGAGCACGCCAACGTCGAGAAATTGTTCGAGCTGTTCGACTTCTACGAAAGCGAAGCCAACCGCCTGATCAAGCTGGAGCTGCCGTTGCCGACCTATGAAATGGTCCTCAAGGCATCCCATACGTTCAACCTGCTCGATGCCCGTCGCGCCATCTCGGTGACCGAGCGCCAGCGTTACATCCTGCGGGTGCGAACCCTGGCCCGCGACGTGGCGCAAAGCTACCTGCAGGCCCGTGCGCGCATGGGCTTCCCGATGGCGACCCCCGAACTGCGTGACGAAGTGTTGGCTAAGCTGGAGGCTGCACAATGAGTGCTCAAGATTTCCTGGTAGAACTGGGCACCGAAGAGCTGCCACCCAAGGCCCTTGCGACCCTGGGCGACGCGTTTTTGGCCGGTATCGAAAAAGGCCTGCAAGCTGCTGGCCTGAACTACACCGGCAAATCGGTCTACGCCGCGCCGCGTCGCCTGGCGGTGCTGATCCGTCAACTCGATGTGCAGCAGCCTGACCGCAGCATCAACATTGATGGCCCGCCCCTGCAAGCGGCCTTCAACGCAGAAGGCGAGCCGACCCAGGCTGCACTGGGCTTTGCCAAGAAGTGCGGTGTGGAGCTGGCCGACATCGACCGTAGCGGCCCCAAGCTGCGCTTCTCCCAGCACATCCCCGGCAAGGCGACCGCAGGCCTGCTGCCGACCATCGTCGAAGACTCGCTCAACGACCTGCCTATTCCCAAGCGCATGCGCTGGGCGGCAAGCCGTGAAGAGTTCGTGCGTCCGACCCAATGGCTGGTGATGCTGCTAGGCGATCAGGTGGTCGACTGCACCCTGTTGTCCCAGAAAGCCGGCCGCCAATCGCGCGGGCACCGCTTCCACCATCCGGAAAACGTCACCATCAGCGCCCCGGCCAACTATGTCGAAGACATGCGCAAGGCCTACGTGCTGGCCGATTTCAGTGAGCGTCGCGACCTGATCGCCAAACGCACCGCCGAGCTGGCCATGCAGCAGGAAGGCACCGCTATCGTGCCGCCCGCGTTGCTGGACGAGGTGACCGCGCTGGTCGAGTGGCCGGTACCGCTGGTGTGCTCGTTCGAAGAGCGTTTCCTGGAGGTGCCGCAAGAAGCCTTGATCACCACCATGCAGGACAACCAGAAGTACTTCTGCCTGCTCGACAGCGAAGGCAAGCTGCTGCCGCGCTTCATCACCGTGGCCAACGTCGAGAGCCGCGACCCCAAGCAGATCGTGCAGGGTAATGAAAAGGTCGTGCGTCCGCGCCTGACCGACGCCGAGTTCTTCTTCAAGCAGGACAAGAAGCAACCGCTGGAAACCTTCAACGAGCGCTTGAAGAATGTGGTATTCCAGGCCCAGCTGGGTACGGTCTATGACAAGGCCGAGCGAGTATCGAAACTGGCAGCGTTCATTGCGCCCTTGATTGGCGGCGATGCTCAACGGGCCGCGCGTGCCGGCTTGCTGTCCAAGTGCGACCTGGCCACGGAAATGGTCGGTGAGTTCCCAGAGATGCAGGGCGTAGCCGGCTACTACTACGCGCTCAACGACGATGAACCGCAGGATGTGGCGCTGGCGCTGAACGAGCAGTACATGCCACGCGGTGCTGGTGCAGAACTGCCTCAGACCTTGACCGGTGCTGCCGTCGCCATCGCCGACAAGCTCGATACCCTGGTGGGTATCTTCGGCATCGGCATGCTGCCAACCGGCAGCAAGGACCCGTACGCCCTGCGCCGCGCCGCACTGGGCGTGCTGCGTATCCTGATCGAGAAGCAGCTGGACCTGGACCTGACCGGTGCCGTGCAGTTCGCGGTCAAGCAATACGGGGCCAAGGTCAAGGCTGCCGGGCTGGCTGACCAGGTGCTGGAGTTCATCTTCGACAGGCTGCGTGCTCGATACGAAGACGAAGGCATCGACGTCGCCACCTACCTTTCGGTTCGCGCGCTTCAGCCGGGTTCTGCACTGGACTTCGATCAGCGCGTTCAGGCTGTCCAGGCCTTCCGCAAGCTGCCCGAAGCCGAGGCACTGGCCGCCGTCAACAAGCGCGTGTCGAACCTGTTGAGCAAGGCAGAAGGCGCCATCGCCGAACAGGTCGAGCCCAAGTACTTCGACAACGCCAACGAGTTCTCGCTGTACTCGGCCATCCAGCAAGCCGATCAGGCTGTGCAACCGATGGCTGCTGCACGCCAGTACAGCGAGTCGCTGGCGCGCCTTGCCGCACTGCGTGATCCGGTCGATGCCTTCTTCGAGGCCGTGATGGTCAATGCCGAGGACGCCAAGGTACGTGCCAACCGATATGCCCTGCTCAGCCGTCTGCGTGGGCTGTTCCTGGGCGTGGCCGACATTTCGCTGCTGGGGTAAGCCTTGAAACTGCTGATTCTCGATCGTGACGGGGTCATCAACCAGGACTCCGACGCCTATATCAAGTCGCTGGATGAATGGGTGCCCATCCCTGGCGCCATCGAGGCGATCGCGCAGTTGAGCAAAGCGGGCTGGACGGTGGCCGTGGCCACCAACCAGTCCGGTATCGCCCGTGGTTATTACCCAATCGCGACGCTCGAGGCCATGCATGCGCGCTTGCGCATGCTGGTGGCCGAGCAGGGCGGTGAGGTGGGGCATATCGTGTATTGCCCGCATGGCCCCGATGAAGGCTGCGACTGCCGCAAGCCCAAGCCGGGCCTGTTGCAGGCCATCGCCGAGCATTACCAGGCAAACCTTGAGGGCGTCTGGTTCGTGGGCGATAGCCAAAGTGACCTACAGGCTGCGCTGGCCGTCGATGCACAACCTGTTCTGGTAAAGACAGGCAAAGGCGAACGCACCCTTGAGAAGGGCGTTCCGGCCTCAACCCTGATCTACGACGATCTGGCTGCCATCGCCAGAGCACTTATCTAAACGGTGCGCCTTTGGGCGCACTTTTCTAAAAGCGGGCAAGTCCCGCAATGGTACGAACCACTATGTCGATCCTGCAGGCGATCAGAGTCTTTCTTTTTTACCTGCTGCTGGGTACCAGTTCGCTGCTCTGGTGCTCGCTGAGCTTCTTCGTTGCGCCATTTCTGTCGTTCCCCAAGCGCTACAGATTCATCAATGTGTACTGGTGCCGCTGCGCTATTTTCCTGGCACGCGTCATCGTAGGCATCGATTACAAGATTACCGGCGCTGAAAACGTGCCAGCCGAGCCCTGCGTGATCTTGTCGAATCACCAGAGCACCTGGGAGACGTTTTTCCTGTCCCAGTATTTCTCGCCGCTCAGCCAAGTGCTCAAGCGTGAACTGCTGTATGTGCCTTTCTTTGGCTGGGCCATGGCCATGCTGCGCCCCATTGCCATCGACCGCGACAACCCCAAGGAAGCCTTGCGCCAGGTGGCCAAGAAGGGCGATGAACTGCTCAAGCAGAAAACCTGGGTCCTGATTTTCCCGGAGGGCACACGCGTACCTTTTGGCACGGTGGGCAAGTTCTCTCGAGGCGGAACGGCGCTGGCGGTAAACGCTGGGCTACCGGTGTTACCCATTGCCCACAATGCCGGCAAGTACTGGCCGAAGAATGGCTGGGGCAAGCACGCTGGCACCATCGAAGTGGTGATCGGCGAACCCATGTACGCCAACGGCACAGGCCCTCGCGCCATCGCCGAACTCAATGACCGCGCCCAAGCCTGGAACGAAGCCACCCAACGGGGCCTGGGCTCTCTTGCGCAGGTCGAAGAAAGCACGCAGGCCCAGGCCTGAGCCGCTTGTGGATAACGTGTGAGCAAATTATGGATTAGCTGTTGCGAAAATTAGCTAAGCCTATGAATTTGCTGCATATTTGTTCTTTATTGATTTTTTGGAAAAACGTGCATAAGTTTTTTCACGGCATAAAAAAACCGGCTTTTAGAGCCGGTTTTTTTATGGCTGCGGTTTAGCGAATCACACCTTGTCGATGTCCACATCCTTGGTCTCTTTGAGACAGAAGATGCCCACTACCAGGCTGATGCCTGTGACCAGTACCGGATACCACAACCCGTAGAAAATATCCCCGGTGTAGACCACCAAAGCGAACGATACCGTGGGCAGGAAACCGCCGAACCAGCCATTGCCGATGTGATAGGGCAAGGACATGGAGGTGTACCGGATACGCGTAGGGAACAGCTCGACCATCACGGCAGCCAGCGGTCCATAGGTCATGGTGGCGATCAGGATCATGGCCACAATCAACACCACCACCATCACGCTGTTGACTTGGGCCGGATCAGCCTTAGCGGGGTACCCGGCCTGCTCGACCGCCGCACGCATGGCCGCTTCGTCATAGCCATTGATGGTCTTGTCGCCGATGCTCACGACCACGTCGCTGCCATCAACGCTTACCGAGTTGTAGGGTAAGCCCTGCTTGACCAGGAAGGTCTTTACCTTGTCGCAAGGGCTATCGAAGCGGGCTTTGCCCACAGGGTCGAACTGGAAGGTGCAACCTTTCGGGTCAGCGGTGACGACGATGGGTGCCTGGCGGCTGGCGGTGTCGATCTGCGGGTTGGCGTAGAAGCTAAGGGCCTTGAACAAGGGGAAGTAGAGCACCGTGGCCAACAGCAGGCCCAGCATCAATATCGGTTTGCGCCCAATCCGATCGGACAGCCATCCAAAGAACACGAAAAACGGCGCCCCGATCACCACGCTGATGATCAGCAGGGTGTTGGCCTGGGCCGGGTCCATCTTCAACATCTGGGTCATGAAAAACAGCACGTAGAACTGTGCCGTATAGAAGGTAACAGCCTGGCCCGCATTGATACTGAACAGCGCAGTGAGCACGACCTTCAGGTTTGGCCAGGACGTAAATGACTCACGAATTGGCGACTTGCTGACCTTGCCCTGTGCCTTCATTTTCACGAAAGCCGGTGACTCGTGCATGCTCATCCGAATCCAGGTCGAGATCCCCAGCAGCACGATGGACAGCAGGAACGGCAGCCGCCAGCCCCAGGTTTCGAACTGATCGCCACTCACGTAACGGCTGCCCAGTACCACCAGCAATGACAGCAACAGACCCAAGGTGGCGGTGGACTGAATGAACCCAGTATGGAACCCCCGCTTGCCAGGTGGCGCATGTTCGGCCACGTAGGTGGCTGCACCGCCGTACTCACCGCCCAGCGCCAGGCCTTGCAGCATGCGCAGCACGACCAGGATGATCGGCGCTGCGATGCCGATGCTGGCATAGGTGGGCAAAAGGCCAACGGCGAACGTGGACAGTCCCATCAGCACGATGGTGATGAGAAAGGTGTACTTGCGCCCGATCATGTCCCCCAGGCGGCCGAACACCAGCGCGCCAAACGGTCGCACCAGAAAGCCCGCGGCAAACGCCATCAGTGCAAAAATGAACGCGGTGGTGTCGTTGACGCCCGCGAAAAACTGCTTGCTGATCACGGCAGCCAGGGCGCCGTAGAGGAAAAAGTCGTACCACTCGAAAACCGTACCGAGCGATGACGCGAAGATGATCTTGCGTTCTTCACGACGACTGGGGCGGCTGGCGGCCGCATCCTGCTCTTGGATGTAATCCGACATCGTTGCTGTCCTCGGCCCGCAGGCCACAGTGATTATTCTTGTTGTTCCACTGCCGACAGCGTCCGACTACGCGCTGTCGTATTGCACACCCGGTCAGGGTGTTGGTACTGCATCCTGGTTGAGGAAGGTCGTAGTGGCTACTCCTTTCAAAATAAGCTGCGCCGCCTTCTCGGCGATCATCAGGGTAGGTGAACAGGTATTGCCCGACGTGATCTGGGGCATGATCGATGCGTCTGCCACGCGAAGGCCTGGGATGCCATGAACACGAAGCTGGTCATCGACCACATCCATAGGGCCATTGCCCATGCGGCAGGTCCCTACGGGATGGAAGATCGTCGTGCCTATCTTGCCCGCCGCTTCGTGCAGCTGTTCTTCGGTCTGCAGGGCAGGCCCTGGCAGATATTCCTTGGGCGCAAAGGCGGCAAGGGCAGGGGCCTGCACAATGCGCCGGGTGAGACGAATGGCGTCGGCGGCGACGCGCAGGTCCTGGGGGTCGCTGAGGTAATTGGGGTCGATCAAGGGCGCGCTGTGCATGTCTGCACTGCGAATATCGATACGTCCACGGCTCAGTGGCCGCAAATTGCACACCGAAGCCGTGAAGGCTGGAAACTGATGCAACGGCTCGCCAAAACGCTCCAGTGACAGAGGCTGCACGTGGTACTGCAAGTTCGCAGTGGCCTGGTCGGGGCTCGAGCGCACGAAGGCGCCCAGCTGGCTCGGGGCCATGGCCAGCGGACCGCTGCGATCGTACAGGTAGCGCAGGCCCATGCCCATCTTCCCCCACAGGCTATTGGCCATCTGGTTGAGGGTACGTGCGTTGCCGATCTGGTAGATCAGCCGTAGTTGCAAGTGATCCTGCAGGTTGCTACCCACACCCGGTACGGCATGGCGCACCCCGATACCCAAGCCCTCCAGCAACTGCTGTGGACCAATGCCCGAGCGTTGCAGGATGCCGGGCGAGCCTACTGCACCTGCACACAGCACAATCTCTCGTCGCGCCGAGAACTCGTGCCAGCTGCCCTGCCAATAGGCTTTAACTGCGCGAGCACGCGTGTTGCTGAGCAGCACCTGGTCCACCTGCACATCGGTCAGGACACTCAGGTTAGGACGGTGTTTGATGGGTCGCAAAAAGGCTTTGGATGCGTTCCAGCGAACACCACTGCGCTGGTTGACCTGAAAATATCCACAGCCTTCGTTGTCACCAGTATTGAAGTCATCGACCTTGGTAATACCCGTCTGCTCGGCTGCATCGCGGAAAGCGTCGAGGATCGGCCAGCTGTAGCGTTGGCGCTCTACACGCCATTCACCGCTACTACCATGGTGTTCGCTGGCACCGCCATGGTGGCTTTCGCTTTGCTTGAACAGCGGCAACACGTCTTTCCAGGCCCAGCCCCGGTTGCCTAGGCTAGCCCAGTGATCGTAGTCAGCTGCCTGGCCACGCATGTAAATCATGCCATTGATCGAAGAGCACCCGCCCAGGACCTTGCCACGAGGGTAACCCAGCGATCGACCTTGCAGCCCAGGCTGGGCCTCGGTCTTGAAGCACCAGTCCGTGCGCGGGTTACCGATGCAGTACAGGTAGCCCACTGGCACGTGAATCCAAGGGTAGTTATCCCGCCCACCGGCTTCGAGCAGCAGCACCCGGCATGACGGGTCGGCAGACAACCGGTTTGCCAGCAAGCAGCCAGCGGGGCCGGCACCCACGATCACATAGTCGTGGGCAGAATCGACTGATGACATAGAGGACCTCAGGGCCTGTTTTTGTTCTTGTCCCCAACCAGCTTAGTGAGTAATTTCGCGGAAGAAACACGCGATTTCGCGCACCCGTTGTGCGTTTAAGCACAGCGACGCCTCGTGGAGCGTCGGCACCTATCACCTGGGTGTTCGATACAGATATGCAAGGACCAGCATGTTCGATTGGAATGATTTGCGGTTTTTCCTGGAGCTGCAACGCAGCGGGCGCTTGTTGACGGCCGCCAAGCGTCTGGAGACGACCCACAGCACCGTTGCGCGTCACATCGAGCGTATCGAGCAGAGCCTGGGCACTGCGTTGTTCGTTCAGCATGCGCAGGGGTATGAGCTGACGCCGTCTGGTCAGGCACTGCTCAAACATGCCGAAGCCATGGAGAACACCGCCTTGCTGGCGCAGGAGGAAATCACCCAGGCCATCACGCCGCTGGGCAAGATCCGCCTCGGCGTCACGGAGGGGATCGGCATCATGTTCTTCACGCCACGGATGAATGAGCTGTTCGAGCGCTACCCTGGCCTGGAAGTGGAGTTGGTTGCGGTGCCGCGTTTCGTCAGCATCCTCAACCGTGAAGCGGAAATCAGCATTCACCTGGAAAGGCCAAGTGCAGACTTGCTGATCACCCGCAAGCTGACCGACTACCGGCTGGCCCTCTATGCCAGCGCAGCGTACCTGGAGCGTGCCGCGCCATTGCGCAACCGCGAAGACCTGGCGCGGCACAGTTGGATCGGCTACGTGGACGACTTGCTGTTCAGCCAGGAGCTGCTGTTTCTCAACAGCTTCTGCCGATCGCCGAACGTGGTATTTCGCAGTACCAGCGTGATTGCCCAGCAAGCGGCGGCGCGTGCTGGGCTGGGTATCGCCGTGCTACCCAACTACATGGCGCGGCACGACCCAACGCTGGTTAGGGTGCTGCCGGGGGAAACCATCCAGCGCAGTTATTGGATCTGCACCCGGCGCGAACTGCATAAATCCGTGCGCCTGCGCGTGGTATGGGATTACCTGCTGAACCTGTGTGCCGCCGAGCAGGATGCGCTGCTAGCCCCCTAGCGCTCTGCTGATCAACAACGCCGCTGCGGCCCAGCCTGCGATGGCGAACAGTTGTTGCAGGCGGGGGCCCTCCAGCCTTGCCGCCAGTGGCCGGGCTACCAGCAGGCCCAGTACCGCACCTAGCGCAAATGGCGCACCCACCTGCCAGCGCATGCTCCCTGCAAGGGTGGCGGTAGCGACACTGCCCAAGGCGACCAGCGCGATGACTGCCAGGGAGGTAGAGACGATGCTGACCATACGCAAGTTGGTGTAGCGCCGCAGGGCAGGGACGATGACAAAGCCGCCGCCCACCCCCAGCAGGCCTGACAGCAACCCCGACAGCGCCCCAGTGCCGGCAAGCGCCCGAGCGCACGGAAGCGTCCAGCGTAACCGGCCCTGCAGGGGGTTGAGTACACAGGGCTCGATGAAGCGGTGTGCACCTGAGTCTGCGCCATTCAATTGCTGACGGGCCTTCAACCAGGTGCGCATGCACGCATAGATCAGGATGCCCGCAAACATCAGCTGCAGCGGTGCGTTGGGCAAGCGGTGCGCGAGCATCAGCCCCAGGGGCGTGAACACGATGCCCACTGCTGCGATGAACAGGGCCGCACGGTAGCGCACCACGCCCTGGCGCAAGCCCAACCCGGCACCCACCGCCGCCGACAGCCCCACAGCCAGCAAACCGATCGGGGCGGCCTGCGCCATCGAAAGTCCCAGGCCGAACACCAGCAACGGAACCGCAAGGATGCCGCCACCGGCACCGGTCAGTGCCAAGACCGCGCCGATGATCGTGCCCAGGCCTGCACTGAGCCACGCCTGATCGATCACTGGGCTGCCTCGGTCGTGCTTGCCACCGGCTTGGCCAGCCATTCACGGCCCTTGAGCATGCCTTGCCAGTACAAGGGTGGTAGCAGGCGAGCTTTGAGCAGCCAGGCCAGGCGTGTGGGCTTGCGGCCGTCAAGGAGCCACTGGGGGAAGCTCGGCTTGAGCGCGCCACCATAGCCAAACTCGGCAAGCACGATCTTGCCGCGCTCGACTGTCAGCGGGCAGGAGCCATAACCATCATAGTGCGCCAGGCCCGTGTGTCGGCCCAAGGCCACCAATACATTGTTGGCCACCACCGGCGCTTGCTTGCGTGCAGCGGCTGCCGTCTTCGCGTTGCTGGCATTGATCACGTCCCCAAGGGCGTGCACATGGGCGAATGTACGATGGCGCAGGGTCGCGGGATCCACATCCACCCAGCCAGCGCCATCGGCGAGGCAGCTGTGACGAATGAAGTCGGGGGCGACCTGCGGCGGTACCACATGCAGCATGTCGAACGGCTCGGTGCGAAGGTGCTGAGTGCCATCCGCAAACGTATGGGCGAACACAGCCTGCTGCTTCGGTCCATCCACCGCGATCAGCCGATGGCCGAAGTTGAGGTCTACCGAGTACTTGTCGATATACGCCATCAATGCAGGCACATAGGCCGGCACCCCGAACAAGGCATTGCCGGCATTGAAAAAGCTGGCTCGTACGGTGCCCAGTCGGCCCTGGCGCAGCCAGTGGTCGCACGAAAGGTACAGCGCTTTTTGCGGTGCGCCAGCGCATTTGATGGGCATGGGCGGCTGGCAGAACACGGCGCGGCCTTGCCTGAGGCCTTGCACCAACTCCCAGGTATAGGGCGCCAGGTCATAGCGGTAATTGGACGTGACGCCATGCTCGCCCAGGGTATCGGCCAGCCCATCGATGGCCGTCCAATCCAGCTTCAATCCGGGGCAGACCACCAGCTGTTCATAGGTGAAAGCCCTGCCATCTGCCAGCAGGACCTTGCGACAATGTGCATCGAACCCTTGCACCTGTGACTTGATCCAGCGCACCGCGCGAGGGATGACGGACGACATCGGCCGAGCCGTGCTCGGGGCATCGAAGACCCCAGCACCGACCATGGTCCAGCCGGGTTGGTAGTAATGGACCTCGGCGGGGTCTATCAGGGCAATGTCCAGCGAGCGGTCGCGCTTGAGGAGGCTGGACGCCGTCGCAATGCCAGCAGCACCGGCGCCTATGATGATGATCTGGTGATGAAAGGCTGGGACGGAAGAGGGCACGGCGGGCATGGTTGATCCTGACTGTCTGGTTATGGGATGTGCCTGACTACAGCGAATTGAGGGGAATCTTCAGGTAGCGCACCCCATTGGCTTCAGGCGCTGGGAACTGGCCGCTGCGCATGTTCACCTGGACGGCGGGCAGGATCAGGACAGGCATGTCCAGCGTTCGATCACGCGCTTGGCGCATGGCAACGAAGCTGTCTTCGTCGATACCCTGGTGGATGTGAATGTTCTGAGTGCGCTGCTCGGCCACGGTGGTCATGTACCGCAGCTCGCGCCCTTCGGGCAGGTAGTCGTGGCACATGAACAGCCGGGTGCTATCTCCAAGGGCCAGGAGGCGGTGGATCGACCGATACAGGGTCCGAGCATCGGCGCCAGGGAAGTCGCATCGCGCAGTCCCGTAGTCCGGCATGAACAGCGTGTCGCCGACGAAGACTGCCGACTCGCCTTCATGCTCGATGAGGTAGCTCATGCAGGCAGGCGTATGCCCAGGGGTATGCAGGGCTTGAGCCTGCAGATTGCCTATCTGGAAAATGTCTCCATCGTCGAACAGGACGTCGAACTGGCTGCCATCACGGGCGAAGCCAGGTTCAGCGTTGAACAAACTGCCGAAGACTTTCTGGACCTGGGTGATGCAAGCGCCGATTGCAATGCGGCCTCCCAGCTTGTCTTTGAGGTAGGCAGCAGCGGACAGGTGATCTGCATGCACATGGGTTTCCAATATCCACTGCACCTGGGCGCCAAGCGCTTTCACGCGTTCGATCAGGCAATCTGCAGAGGCTGTGGTCACGCGCCCAGCCTTCGGGTCGTAATCCAGAACGCTGTCGATCAAGGCGCAAGCACGCGTTTCGCCATCCATGACCAGGTAGCTGATGGTTGAGGTGGCGCTGTCGAAGAACGCTTCCACGTGAAAGTTATTGCCAATGATCATTCAAGTCTCCCATTCGGCTCCCCCTCGTTGGCTGCATTTTTCCAGAGGGCGCCATACCTATCCCCATCAAGATGCATGCCACCCCACTGATACTCGCCTGGAGCCCAGAATTGGCGGAGTGACAGGCAAATGGCAGCTTCGTTGGCAGTGAACAGTGGCAGTCAGGTGTCAGTCGATGGCAGCAGCTGGCAGTCCTTGCTACCCTCGAACTCGTTATCCGACTGGTGCCGTCATGTCCGAACCTCACCCTTCCGTGCTTGCCTTGGTGTCTTTCCTGGAGCACGACGTACTGCCCGCCATCGTGCTGGACACCGACTACAACATTCTGGCCGCCAACGCCGCTTATCGACGTCAGTTCGGCCAGGACCAGCAGGCGCCGCTTGGGCAGAAATGTCACAAGGTCTCACACCATTACCACGTTCCCTGCGACCAGGCCGGCGAGGACTGCCCGATGCGCAAGGCCTGGTCCAGCAAGGTGCCCGAGCGTGTGCTGCATGTGCATCACACCCCACGCGGGCCGGAACATGTGGATGTCGAACTTCGGCCGATCCTGGATGAGCAGGGCAGGGTGATTGCTTTCGTCGAACGGCTCACCCGTATCGTCATCGCATCTGCCCAGCCTCAGGAACAGGGCCTAGTGGGCCAGGCACCTGCATTCAAGGCGGCATTGGCCAGCTTGCAACGCGCGGCGCCGGCTGACATCCCTGTCTTGCTCCAGGGTGAGTCCGGCACCGGCAAGGAACTGTTCGCGCGCGCATTGCACATGGGCAGCCCCAGAGCCGATGGGCCCTTGGTCGTGGTCGATTGCACCAGCCTGACGGAGGCGCTTTTCGAAAGCGAACTGTTCGGTTATGAGAAGGGCGCATTCACCGGTGCGCACCAGCGCAAGACCGGCCTGGCGGAAGCTGCCCATGGCGGTACGCTGTTCCTGGACGAGATAGGTGAGGTGCCCTTGGCCATGCAGGTCAAGCTGTTGCGCTTGATCGAAACCGGCAGCTTCCGGCCAGTAGGTAGCCTGCGCACCGTGCATTCGGACTTCAGACTGGTGTCGGCAACCCATAAACCCTTGAGGCAGATGGTGGCCGACGGGACGTTCAGGGAGGACCTGTACTATCGGATCAGTGGTTTCCCCATCCGCATGCCTGCACTGCGCGAGCGTAGCGAGGATTTGCCTCTGTTGATCCAAAGCCTGCTGAAAAGAATCGCAGGGCCCAGCGCGCCCACGCTCGGTGATGCAGCACTTGATCAACTGAGGATGTATCCGTTTCCGGGGAACATCCGCGAGCTACGCAACATCCTGGAGCGGGCACGTCTGTTTGCCGATGAAGGCGTCATTGAGCCGGAACACTTGCCAGAAGACGTGGTGTCGCTACCTGCCGAAGTGCGCGCCTACGCAAGTCGACCGGCAGATCTCATACAGGTGCTCAGTCATTTCAAGGGGTCGCGCAGTGAGCTGGCCAAGCAGTTGGGTATCAGCGAACGTACGTTGTATCGGCGCTTGAAAGCAGCGGGCATTGCCGACGTACATTGACGCCCTGCACGCAAGCCGAACCCGGGGTATTGCTCGCCCTCGTCGCACGTCGCTCTTGCAGAATCATGCAAGCGATTGGCAGAAATCGCATAACCCGTACCACCTCATGCCTCCTAATCTTGGGTTCACCCGCTGCCATCAAGGTGGCTTTTCCAAGCTGAAGCAGGAGCGACATATGGACGGTATTCAAGGCAAAGTCGTCGTCATCACCGGGGCCAGCAGCGGTATCGGTGAAGCAACAGCCCGCTTGCTCGCAAGCAAAGGCGCCAGCGTAGTGCTGGGTGCCCGTCGCATTGATCGCCTACATGCGGTCGCCAACGAGCTTCGCTTGGCGGGAGGTACAGCCGATGTACAGGCGCTGGATGTCACGCGCTTGGACAGCATGCAGTCCTTCGTTGATTTCGCCATGTCGCTGCACGGTCGCATTGACGTCCTCATCAATAACGCTGGGGTCATGCCGCTTTCAAAACTCGAAGCACTCAAGGTCCAAGAGTGGGACCAGATGATTGACGTGAACATTCGAGGCGTGCTGCATGGCATCGCCGCGGCGCTTCCAGTAATGCAGCGACAGCGTGCAGGGCAGATCATCAATATCGCATCCATTGGCGCCTATACGGTTAGCCCAACCGCTGCGGTGTACTGCGCCACCAAATATGCAGTACGTGCGATTTCTGAAGGTCTGCGTCAGGAAGTAGGGGGCGACATTCGGGTGACGCTGATCGCGCCAGGCGTCACCGAGTCGGAGCTGGCCGATAGCATTTCAGATGCAGGCGGCCGAGCGGAGATGCAGGCGTTTCGCAAGGTCGCAATACCTGCTTCAGCCATCGCTCAAGCGATAGCGTATGCGGTTGCGCAACCGGCAGAGGTGGATGTCAGTGAACTGGTCGTGCGGCCCACTGCAAGTCCGTTCTGAGCTTTACCCTTGAGCCGACGAGGGTGAGCTTGCCTACCCAAAGATCGGGAAAGAAAAAGCCCGCTGGCGCGGGCTTGATGATGACCGGTTAAACTCGAATTTCGAAGCTACCCGGTCATGTGACGGTCGAGGCTAATCAGAAGTCCAGGTTGGACACCGACAGTGCATTGCTTTCGATGAAGTCACGGCGCGGTTCAACGGCATCACCCATCAGGGTGTTGAAGATCTGGTCAGCCGCGATTGCATCTTCAATCGTGACCTTCAGCATCCGGCGCACTGTTGGGTCCATGGTGGTTTCCCACAGCTGATCCGGGTTCATCTCGCCCAACCCTTTATAGCGCTGGATGGTATGGCGCTTGGTGGTCTCGTTCATCAACCAGTCCAGGCCCTCCTTGAACTCGACGATGGCTTTGCGACGCTCGCCACGCTGCACATAAGCGCCTTCGCCCAACAGGCTGGACAGCTTGGCACCTACGTTGACTACGGTGCGGTAGTCGTTGCTGCCGAAGAAGTCACGGTTGAACGTGATGTAACTGGCAAGCCCGTGGGAGGTAATTTCCACCTCAGGCAGCCATACGTTACGTTCCTTGTCTTCACGCAGGCTGGCCTTGTAGACCAGGCCCGATTTCTGGGTCGAATTCAGGCGCTCATGCAACTGGTTCTTCCAGGCTTCCATCACGGCATGATCACCCAGCTGCTCGAGGGTGACTTCAGGCAGATAGATAAAGTGCTCGGTTAGCTCCTGCGGGTACAAGCGCGACAGACGCTTGAGGGTCTTCATCACACCGCGGAACTCGTTGACCAGGGCTTCCAGTTGCACGCCGGATACCGGTGGCGCGGACTCGTCCAGGTGCAGGCTGGCGTCTTCCAGGGCCGATTGGGTCATGTACTCTTCCATGGCCTCATCGTCCTTGATGTACTGCTCCTGCTTGCCGCGCTTGACCTTGTACAGCGGTGGCTGGGCGATGTAGATGTAACCGCGCTCGACCAGCTCCGGCAATTGGCGGAAGAAGAAGGTCAGCAGCAACGTACGAATGTGCGAACCGTCAACGTCAGCATCGGTCATGATGATGATGTTGTGATACCGCAGTTTTTCGATGTTGTACTCTTCCCGACCAATGCCGCAGCCCAGCGCAGTGATCAATGTCCCCACTTCCTGGGACGAGATCATCTTGTCGAACCGAGCTTTCTCCACGTTCAGGATCTTGCCTTTGAGCGGCAGAATGGCCTGGGTCCGACGGTTACGCCCCTGCTTCGCAGAGCCGCCTGCGGAGTCACCCTCGACCAGATAGAGTTCAGATAGGGCAGGGTCCTTCTCCTGGCAGTCAGCCAGCTTGCCTGGCAAGCCCGCGATATCCAGTGCACCCTTACGGCGGGTCATCTCACGCGCTTTGCGGGCAGCTTCACGAGCACGCGCAGCATCGATCATTTTCCCGACGACAGCCTTGGCTTCGTTCGGGTTTTCCAACAGGAAATCGGAGAAGTACCTGTTCATCTCCTGCTCGACAGCGGTTTTCACTTCCGACGAAACCAGCTTGTCTTTAGTCTGCGAGCTGAACTTGGGATCGGGCACCTTGACCGAAATGATTGCAGTCAGGCCTTCACGGGCGTCGTCCCCGGTGGTCGAAACCTTGTTCTTCTTTGCCAGGCCTTCTTGCTCGATGTAGCTGTTCAGGCTGCGGGTTAACGAAGAACGGAAGCCTACCAAGTGCGTACCGCCATCACGCTGCGGGATGTTGTTGGTAAAGCACAGCAGGTTCTCGTTGAAGCTGTCGTTCCACTGGAGAGCAACTTCTACGCCCACACCGTCTTCACGCTGCACGCTAAAGTGGAACACCTGAGCGTTTACCGGCGTCTTGTTGGTATTCAAGTACTCGACGAACGCCCGCAGGCCGCCTTCGTATTTGAAGAACTCTTCCTTACCACTTCGCTCGTCTTTCAGCAGAATGCCAACGCCCGAGTTCAGGAAAGACAGTTCACGAATGCGCTTGGCCAGGATGTCCCAGCTGAAGTGAATATTCTTGAATGTCTCAGCGGACGGCTTGAAGTGAATATGAGTACCGGTCGTCTCGCTCTCGCCAACGATCGCCATCGGCGCCTGAGGCACACCATGGACATACGTCTGCTCCCAGATCTTGCCGCTGCGACGTACCGTCAGTATCAGTTGCTCGGACAATGCGTTGACGACCGAAACACCTACCCCGTGCAATCCACCGGATACCTTGTAGGAGTTGTCATCGAACTTACCGCCTGCGTGCAGCACCGTCATGATGACTTCTGCTGCCGACACGCCTTCTTCTTTATGCACATCGACCGGAATGCCACGGCCGTTGTCACGCACGCTGATGGATTCATCAGGGTGGATAATTACTGTGATGTCGTCGCAATGGCCGGCCAGGGCTTCGTCGATGGAGTTGTCGACCACCTCGAATACCATGTGGTGCAGGCCGCTACCATCATCGGTGTCGCCAATGTACATGCCGGGACGCTTGCGCACGGCATCCAAACCTTTTAGCACCTTGATGCTGGAGGAGTCGTACGTCTGATTTTCGCTCATGCCTTCACTCCCGATGGTCGTGGGTCTGGGTGATACGGCCCTGTTCCACGTGGAACAAAGCAACCGGCGTTTCCGTCTGCCAGCCTTCCCTCAATAATTCATGATCTACACAGGTGATGAATACCTGGCAGCGTAATTCTTCAAGCAAGCGACACAGTGCACGGCGATGTTGCTCATCGAGCTCCGATGGCAAATCGTCCACGAGATAAATGCAGTGGCCGCGTCGCGCTTGGCCAACCAAATGACCTTGAGCTATCCGCAATGCGCATACCACCAGCTTTTGTTGGCCACGGGACAGGATGTCTGCTGCGTTGTTTGCAGCTAATCGAAGTCGCAAATCTGCCCGTTGCGGACCCGCCTGCGTGTGTCCCATCTGTTGGTCACGGAGAATAGAAGCAGCCAACACATCCTGCAGTTCACGGTCTTTGTCCCAGCCTCGGTAATAGCTCAAGGTCAGACCGTCGAGTTCAAGCAACTCGCTCAGGGTCTTTTCGAATACAGGCTTCAGGGCCTTGATATATTCGCGGCGGTACTCATCTATTTCGGCGCTGGCCAAGCACAACTCTCGGTCCCAAGCGGCTTGCGAAGCTGGGTCAAGTGTACCATGCCGCAACCATGAGTTCCGCTGCCGGAGGGCCTTCTGCAGGCGCTGCCACGCAGGCATGAAACGGGGTTCCACGTGGAACACACCCCAATCCAGGAACTGCCGCCTGATTTTTGGGGCACCTTCCAGTAGCCGAAAGCTATCTGGGTTGATGAGCTGCAATGGAAGCAATTCAGCAAGTTGTGCCGCGCTACGCGCATTCTGCCCATCGATCCTGATGGTGAAATCACCCTGACGTTCGCGAGACACCCCGAGGTTGCAGTTACCTCCTTCAGCGAGGAGCACCTCTCCGAATACCGTACAAGACGCTTGCTCATACTGGATCACCGGGTTCAAGCGCGTACTGCGAAAGGATCGAGCCAGACCGAGCAAATGAACGGCTTCGAGAAGACTTGTCTTGCCGCTCCCGTTATCGCCATAGAGCACGTTGATACGCGGGGAGGGGGAGAGCGTCACCGGGTGCAGATTTCGCACCCCGGTGACGATGATACGCCTAAGTGACATTGGGCCTGCTTTGCTTACAGCCGCATCGGCATGACAACGTACGAAGAGTCGTCATTGCCTGCCTCCTGCAGCAATGCACTGCTATTGGAGTCTGACAAAATCAGGCGTACCTGCTCAGTAGTCATCACGCCCAGCACATCCAGCAGATAACTAACGTTGAAACCAATCTCAAGCGAGCTGCCGTCGTAATCGACGCTGATTTCTTCCTCAGCCTCTTCCTGCTCGGGGTTATTGGCTTGGATCTTCAACTGGCCGGCAGCAAGCAACAAACGAATCCCGCGGTACTTTTCGTTGGACAGGATAGCGGTGCGGCTGAATGCCTCGCGCAAAGCTTGGCGATCGCCGATTACCAGTTTGTCACCACCCTTGGGCAGCACGCGCTCGTAGTCGGGGAATTTCCCGTCGACGAGCTTGGAAGTGAATGTGAATTCACCTGTCGTTGCGCGGATATGGTGCTGGCCAAGCACGATGCTAACCATGCCTTCAGGCTCGGTCAGCAAGCGAGCAAGCTCAAGAATACCTTTGCGCGGCACGATTACCTGGTGGCGGTCGTCCTGTTCGATCGGTGCACTCATCGAGCACAAGGCCAGGCGATGACCATCCGTGGAAACGGCGCGCAGGGTATTTCGCGAAACCTCCAGCAGCATACCGTTAAGGTAGTAACGGACGTCTTGCTGGGCCATGGCGAAGCTGGTGCGCTCGATCAATCGACGCAGTTTGCTCTGCTCCAGATTGCACGTGAGCGAGCCAGGGCCTTCTTCAACGGTCGGGAAATCATTGGCAGGCAATGTCGACAGTGTGAAGCGGCTACGCCCGGCCTTGACCAGGAGTTTCTGCTCATCGAGCTTGATGTCGATCAGCACGTCGCTGGGCAGGCTTTTGCAAATGTCCATCAACTTGCGGGCTGGGACAGTGATCTCGCCAGGCTCGGCAGGTTCTTCCAGTTGCACACGGCCAACCAGTTCAACCTCAAGGTCGGTACCGGTCAGCGACAGTTGCTGGCCTTGTACGACCAGCAAAACATTGGAAAGCACCGGCAACGTCTGCCGGCGCTCGACGACACCTGCCACCAGTTGCAGAGGTTTGAGCAAGGCTTCGCGTTGAATGGTGAAATGCATGGTCTTGTCCCTTGCCTTCATATGGCTGCGCTGACGCCCCTCAGGTCGTCAGCGTGCGCAGCAGGTTCTTGTAGTCCTCGCGGATATCCGCGTCGGATTCTTTCAGTTCATTGATCTTGCGGCAGGCATGCAACACAGTCGTATGGTCGCGCCCACCAAACATGTCGCCGATTTCTGGCAAGCTGTGGTTGGTCAGCTCCTTGGAGAGCGCCATCGCCACCTGGCGTGGACGTGCCACCGAACGGGAGCGGCGTTTGGACAACAGATCAGAGATCTTGATCTTGTAGTACTCGGCCACCGTACGCTGGATGTTATCCACACTCACCAGCTTGTCTTGCAATGCCAGAAGGTCCTTCAGGGATTCGCGGATCAATTCGATGGTGATGTCGCGCCCCATGAAGTGCGAATGAGCAATCACTCGTTTCAGGGCGCCCTCGAGCTCACGCACGTTCGACCGAATACGCTGAGCGATGAAGAAAGCGGCATCGTGCGGCAGTTCCACCTTGGCCTGATCGGCCTTCTTCATCAGGATCGCAACGCGCGTTTCCAGTTCCGGCGGCTCTACGGCCACCGTGAGGCCCCAGCCAAAGCGCGATTTAAGGCGTTCCTCGAGCCCTTCGATTTCCTTGGGATACCGATCGGAGGTGAGAATCACCTGCTGGCCACCTTCAAGCAATGCGTTGAAGGTGTGGAAAAACTCTTCCTGTGAACGCTCCTTGCGCGCGAAGAACTGAATGTCATCAATGAGCAACGCATCGACTGAGCGGTAGAAGCGCTTGAACTCGTTGATCGCATTGAGCTGAAGTGCCTTGACCATATCGGCGACGAAGCGCTCGGAATGCAGGTACACCACCTTGGCATTCGGGTTTTTTCTAAGCAGGTGGTTACCCACGGCATGCATGAGGTGGGTTTTACCCAGGCCCACACCGCCATAAAGGAACAATGGGTTGTAACCGTGCTTGGGGTTGTCGGCAACTTGCCAGGCGGCGGCACGGGCCAGCTGGTTCGACTTGCCTTCCACAAAGGTGTCGAACGTGAACGTGCGGTTCAGGTAGCTGGTGTGCTTGAGGGCACCCTCTACCTGTACCGTGCGCTGCTCCGTCCTACCCGTGGGGGCCTGAGCAGGTTCGGCCATGGCATCGAAGCTATCCCTCGAAGAAGGCTCGACCACATCGTTGGCGTTTGCAGGCGCGGGGTCAAGTGTCGCCGCTGGAGCAGGCTCGGACAGCGTGACGGCGGGGGCCTTGGGCGTCGTTTGAACCAGGGAGGCTGCAACAGCCGCGCTTACCGGGGCATTAGGTGCCGCACGGGGCGCAGAGCTGCGCCGGCTGCCAATAAGCAGCGACAACGCGGGGGCTATGCCCGTGCCTTTTTCTCCCAAAAGCTCAAGCAAACGCCCCAGGTACTTTTCATTGACCCAATCGAGAACGAAACGGTTAGGCGCATAGACGCGCAACTCGTCGCCTTCGGCTTCGACCTGTAACGGACGGATCCAGGTGTTGAATTGCTGGGCAGGCAGTTCATCGCGCAGAAGCTCCACGCACTGCTGCCAAAGTTCCACTGACACGGATATCCCCTGAGCTTGAAAGCCACGAAGGCTGAAACAAACGGCCATTGTACCGGGCACGCGCTCAGTTATCCACATGCAGACACGTCGGCATTCATGGCAAACCAGCCATCAAATGACCGAAACACCACTTATACACTGTGCATAAGCCTTGTGTATAACTAGACCTAAGGGCTATGCACAACCCTATGAATCGACCTGTGCATAACCTGCCTGTGTATAACAGCCCTACTTATGCACAGCTTAAATTCAAGCCTGCAACAGCTGTAGCACGGCTTTCGAACAGGGTTTAAAAATGCTGTACATCGCTTAATTCAAGGCCTGCACCAGGTTATCCACAGAAAGTTATCCACTTAAGAGTATTAAGATCTTTAAAGAAGCTTTTTATATGTCTTTCTTATTTTTCATGTTGAGCGGTGTTGTCTTGCCGAGCTTCATATAGGTGTCCGTGCCGCTAGCCCAGGCCTACGCCCGTTCATCCCACACCTAAAGGAAAGGTTGGTTGGAAATTGACCTATGGGCTTGCTTTCTCTAGAATCGCCGGTCTCTTAAAAGGGGGCCATCCCGGCCCGTCGTCGACAAACCCAGGTAACACGCCATGAAACGTACTTTCCAACCAAGCACCATCAAGCGCGCGCGCACTCACGGTTTCCGTGCCCGTATGGCTACCAAGAACGGCCGCGCTGTTCTGTCGCGTCGTCGTGCCAAAGGCCGTAAGCGTCTGGCCATTTGATTTTTCGGCACAGGTGGTGAGTCAGGACTTCAGTCGGGAAAAGCGACTGCTTACACCCCGGCATTTCAAAGCGGTCTTCGACTCCCCAACCGGCAAGGTTCCAGGGAAAAACCTGCTGATCCTTGCTCGCGAGAACGGTCTGGATCACCCGCGCCTAGGCCTGGTGATTGGCAAGAAAAGCGTCAAGCTCGCCGTTCAACGCAACCGCCTCAAGCGCTTGATGCGCGATTCCTTTCGTCTGAACCAGCATTCACTTGCCGGGTTGGATATCGTGATCGTCGCGCGCAAGGGATTGGGTGAGATAGAAAACCCGGAATTGCACCAACACTTCGGCAAACTCTGGAAACGCCTGGCGCGCAGCCGACCGGCACCAGCAGTCTCCGCCGATTGCGCAGGGGTAAGCAGCCAAGATGCGTAAACTGGCACTCGTTCCGATCCAGTTTTACCGTTATGCCATTAGTCCTCTGATGGCCAGCCACTGCCGTTTCTACCCCAGTTGCTCTTGTTACGCCTACGAAGCCATCGAAAACCACGGTCTCTGGCGTGGTGGATGGCTAGCCGTTCGTCGCCTGGGGCGTTGTCATCCGTGGAACGACGGCGGTTTCGACCCCGTTCCACCCGCTCCTTCCTCCCGAACTTCTTCGATAGCCGAGTAATCATGGATATTAAACGCACGATCCTGATCGTCGCCCTGGCAATCGTGTCCTACGTCATGGTCCTTAAATGGAACCAGGACTACGGCCAGGCTGCCCTGCCGACTCAGAATACTGCTGCCAGCACGAACAACCCTGGTTTGCCCGATGGCGTACCTGCCGGCAATGCCGGTGCTGGTGCCAGCGCCGATGTGCCAAGCGCCACTGCTGAAACCCGCACTGCCGATTTGGCACCCGTGGCTGTCAGCAAGGATCTGATCCGGGTCAAGACCGATGTGCTGGACTTGGCTATCGATCCGGTAGGTGGTGACGTCGTCCAATTGAACCTGCCGCAGTATCCACGCCGTCAGGACCATCCGGATATCCCGTTCCAACTGTTCGACAACGGTGCAGAGCGCGTCTATCTCGCACAAAGCGGGTTGACCGGTGCAAACGGTCCAGATGCCCGTTCGACCGGTCGCCCCCTCTACGCTGCTGATCAGAAGCGTTATCAGTTGGCCGATGGTCAGGACCAGTTGGTGGTAGACCTGAAGTTCAGCGACAACGGGGTCAACTACATCAAGCGCTTCAGCTTCAAGCGCGGCGAGTATGACCTGAACGTCAGCTACCTGATCGACAACCAGAGCAGCCAGGCCTGGAGCGGCAACATGTTCGCCCAGCTCAAGCGCGATGCCAGTTCCGATCCGTCGTCGAGCACTGCCACCGGCACCGCGACCTACTTGGGTGCGGCCCTGTGGACACCTTCGGAGCCCTACAAGAAGGTCTCGATGAAGGACATCGACAAAGGTAGTTTGAAAGAAAATGTGTCCGGCGGTTGGGTAGCATGGCTTCAGCACTACTTCGTGACCGCATGGATCCCGGCCAAGTCCGACAACAATGTGGTGCAAACCCGCAAGGACAGCCAGGGCAACTACATCATCGGCTACACTGGCCCGGCTATCAGCGTACCTGCGGGCGGCAAGGCCGAAACCAGCGCCATGTTGTATGCCGGTCCCAAGATCCAGTCCAAGCTCAAGGAGTTGTCCCCAGGCCTGGAGCTGACCGTCGACTACGGTTTCCTGTGGTTCATCGCCCAGCCGATCTTCTGGCTCCTGCAACATATCCACAGCCTGCTGGGTAACTGGGGCTGGTCGATCATCGTGCTGACCATGCTCATCAAGGGCCTGTTCTTCCCGCTGTCCGCTGCCAGCTACCGTTCCATGGCACGTATGCGTGCTGTTTCGCCCAAGCTCGCAGCGCTCAAGGAACGCTTCGGCGATGATCGCCAGAAGATGTCCCAGGCGATGATGGAGCTGTACAAGAAAGAGAAAATCAACCCGCTGGGCGGTTGCTTGCCAATCCTGGTCCAGATGCCAGTATTCCTGGCCCTCTACTGGGTACTGCTGGAAAGCGTCGAGATGCGTCAGGCACCTTGGATGCTGTGGATTACCGACCTGTCGATCAAGGATCCGTTCTTCATCCTGCCGATCATCATGGGCGCTACCATGTTCATTCAGCAGCGCCTGAACCCGACCCCGCCGGATCCGATGCAGGCCAAGGTGATGAAAATGATGCCGATCATCTTCACCTTCTTCTTCCTGTGGTTCCCAGCCGGTCTGGTGCTGTACTGGGTTGTGAACAACTGCCTGTCCATCACGCAGCAGTGGTACATCACGCGCAGCATCGAGGCCGCCAACAAGAAAGCGGCTGCCTGACGGGCTGCTACGCTAGCTTGTGAATAAAACGCCCCCTCGTGGGGCGTTTTTGCTATCTGTCGTATTTGTCGTAGAGGCTCCCCAGCATGAATACTGTGCGTGAAACCATTGCCGCCATCGCAACTGCCCAAGGCCGCGGCGGCGTAGGCATCGTGAGGTTGTCAGGACCACTGGCTGCCCAGGCGGGCCAGTGGATAACCGGCCGCAGCCTGCAACCGCGTCATGCTCATTACGGCCCATTCCGCGACGAGGAGGGGGTGGTACTGGATGAAGGTATCGCGCTGTTCTTTCCGGGGCCCAACTCATTCACCGGTGAAGATGTACTTGAGTTGCAAGGCCATGGCGGCCCCGTGGTCCTGGATATGCTGCTACAGCGCTGTGTACAACTGGGGTGTCGCCTGGCCAGGCCAGGGGAGTTCAGCGAGCGGGCATTTCTCAATGACAAGCTTGACCTGGCTCAAGCCGAGGCCATCGCCGACTTGATCGAAGCCAGCTCCAGCCAGGCAGCGCGAAATGCACTGCGATCGCTGCAGGGCGAATTTTCCAGACATGTCCACAGCCTCACCGAAGCGTTGATCGCGCTGCGCATCTACGTGGAGGCCGCCATTGATTTTCCCGAGGAAGAAATCGACTTCCTGGCCGATGGCCACGTGCTGTCGATGCTCGATGCCGTGAGGGATCATTTATCCACAGTGCTGCGTGAGGCGGGCCAAGGGGCTTTGCTGCGTGATGGCATGACAGTGGTCATCGCTGGGCGACCCAATGCAGGCAAGTCGAGTCTGCTCAACCAGCTAGCGGGACGTGAAGCGGCGATCGTAACGGATATCGCCGGCACGACCCGGGACACCCTGCGCGAACATATCCACATCGACGGCATGCCGCTTCACGTGGTGGACACAGCTGGGCTACGTTCAACAGATGATCATGTGGAAAAGATCGGTGTCGAGCGAGCGCTACAAGCGATAGGCGAGGCAGACCGGATATTGCTGGTTGTGGACTCCACAGCCCCTGAAGCTGACGATCCCTTTGCTTTATGGCCCGAGTTTCTGGACCAGCGTCCGGATCCAGCACGGGTAACCCTGATACGCAATAAAGCGGATCTGAGTGGGGAGCCAGTAGCGCTGCACCAGGGTGAAGATGGACAAGCCACCATCACGCTGAGCGCCAAAGGAGAGGGTGGGGGGCTGCAGCTGTTGCGCGACCATCTCAAGGCCTGCATGGGCTATGAACAAACCGCCGAGAGTGGTTTCAGCGCCCGTCGACGGCACCTGGATGCCTTGCGCCAGGCCAGTGAGCACCTTGAGCACGGTCGTGCGCAGCTGACCCTCGCAGGTGCAGGTGAATTACTGGCAGAGGACTTGCGTCAGGCGCAGCAGGTGCTTGGGGAAATCACCGGGGCCTTCAGTTCCGACGACTTGTTGGGGCGGATTTTCTCGAGTTTCTGCATCGGCAAGTAACAAACAACCTGGTCCCGGACCAGCCAACCGCCCTTTAGGGGCGGTTTTTTTTGGCTTGAAATAAGCCTCCAGCGAAGGGACAGCCAGGAACGGTAGCCGCTAAGCCCTGTGGAAAACCCTATCTGAGCTCCGTTGATAAGCGCTAATTTTTCTTGAGGATAAATCGCCCTGTGGGTAAACCTGCATTTCATCCACAGGCTATTCCCTGTTATCCAGAAGGCTCAGCGGGGTTAAAGCACAGGGTTCAGGATCTCTGTACAACACGCGTTTCCTGGTCTTGAAGACCTTATCCACAGATATCGCTGTGCATAAGAATAAACATAAAAACAAAGCTTTTATAAATCTATCTTCGTTGATTTCTGTTGTGTGCCATTCATCCACAGCCTGATCAAAATTTGCTCAGACGGTTTCAATGAGGGGGGTGATGTCCCTATACTTGCCGGCTTACCTTTTCTATTTGCACAACAGGCACGAGGTGCGTGGTGGATTTCCCTTCCCGTTTTGAAGTGATCGTCATCGGCGGCGGCCATGCCGGTACCGAGGCTGCGCTTGCGTCTGCACGCATGGGTGTCAAAACCCTGCTGCTGACCCACAACGTGGAAACCCTCGGGCACATGAGTTGCAACCCTGCCATTGGTGGCATCGGCAAAAGCCATCTGGTCAAGGAAATCGATGCCCTGGGCGGCGCCATGGCGCTGGCCACCGACAAGAGTGGCATTCAGTTTCGCGTGTTGAATAACCGCAAGGGCCCAGCCGTTCGCGCCACGCGTGCACAGGCTGACCGCGCCATCTACAAAGCGGTTGTGCGTGAGATTTTGGAAAACCAGCCCAACCTGTGGATATTTCAGCAGTCCTGTGACGACCTGATCGTTGAACAGGATGAAGTCAAAGGCGTGGTCACCCAGATGGGGCTGCGGTTCTTTGCAAACTCGGTCGTGCTCACCACCGGCACCTTCCTGGGCGGCCTGATCCATATTGGTATGCAGAACCACTCGGGAGGACGCGCAGGGGATCCGCCCTCCATCGCGTTGGCGCATCGCATGCGTGAATTGCCGCTACGCGTCGGCCGCCTGAAGACAGGTACGCCGCCTCGTATCGACGGTCGCTCCGTGGATTTCTCGGTCATGACCGAGCAGCCCGGCGATACGCCTATCCCGGTGATGTCGTTCATGGGCAATGCGGGCATGCATCCGCGCCAGGTAAGCTGCTACATCACTCACACCAACGCCCGGACACATGACATCATCGCTTCGAACCTTGACCGTTCGCCCATGTACTCGGGGGTCATCGAAGGGGTAGGGCCACGTTACTGCCCGTCGATCGAAGACAAGATCCATCGCTTTGCGGACAAGGAAAGCCACCAGGTATTCATCGAGCCTGAAGGCCTGACCACTCACGAGCTCTACCCCAACGGTATTTCCACTTCGCTGCCCTTCGATGTGCAGCTGGAGTTGGTGCGCTCGATCCGGGGCATGGAAAACGCGCATATCGTCCGCCCAGGCTACGCCATCGAATATGACTACTTCGATCCGCGCGACTTGAAGTACAGCCTGGAAACCAAAGTCATTGGTGGTCTTTTCTTCGCTGGCCAGATCAACGGCACCACCGGTTACGAAGAAGCCGGTGCGCAAGGCCTGTTGGCCGGGACCAACGCCGCACTGCGCGCTCAGGGCCGCGAGGCCTGGTGTCCGCGGCGCGATGAAGCCTACATCGGCGTGCTGGTCGACGACTTGATCACCTTGGGCACTCAAGAACCGTATCGCATGTTCACATCCCGGGCCGAATACCGGTTGATCCTGCGGGAGGACAACGCCGACCTGCGTCTCACAGAAAAAGGGCGAGCGCTGGGGTTGATCGACGACGAGCGCTGGGCCGCCTTCTGCACCAAGCGCGACGGTATCGAAAAAGAAGAGCAGCGGCTGAAATCGACCTGGATAAGGCCCAACACCGAGCAAGGCCAAGCCGTTGTGGACAAGTTTGGTACGCCATTGAGCCACGAGTACAGCCTGCTGAACCTGCTGGCACGACCCGAAATCGACTATGCAGGGTTAATGGCGGCTACCGGCGGTGAGTCGATCGATCCACAGGTCGCCGAGCAGGTCGAGATTCGTACCAAATACGCGGGTTACATCGACCGTCAGCAGGACGAAATCGCGCGGCTGCGCGCCAGTGAGGACACGCGCCTGCCTGTGGATATCGAGTACGCCACGATTTCGGGGCTGTCCAAAGAGATTCAGGGCAAGCTCAGCCAGACCCGTCCCGAAACCCTGGGGCAGGCCTCGCGCATTCCAGGCGTGACGCCGGCGGCCATTTCCCTGTTGCTCATCCACCTGAAAAAACGCGGTGCAGGCCGCGAGCTGGAGCAAAGCGTTTGAGTTCCCTGGTTACCTCCCAACATGCCGAAGAGTTGTCCACAGGTGCCCGCCAGTTGGCTGTGCCCCTGAGCCCTGAACACCATGAAAAGCTGCTGGGCTACCTGGCCCTGTTGATCAAGTGGAACAAGGCCTACAACCTCACCGCCGTCCGGGATCCGGATGAAATGGTTTCGCGTCACCTGCTCGACAGCCTCAGCGTGATGCCGTTTATCCACAGCGAGCGCAGTAACTGGCTGGATGTCGGCAGCGGCGGAGGCATGCCAGGTGTGCCCATGGCTATCCTGCATCCCCACAAGCGGATCACCGTACTGGATGCCAATGGCAAGAAGACGCGCTTTCTGACCCAGGTGAAAATGGAGCTCAAGCTGGACAACCTTACGGTTATCCACAGCAGGGTCGAGGGGTACACGCCGGCCCAGCCGTTCGACGGCATCATCTCCCGCGCTTTCAGCAGCATGGAGAATTTCACCAACTGGACCCGCCACCTGGGCGACACCGGGACGCAGTGGCTTGCAATGAAGGGGCTGCATCCTGCCGATGAACTGGTAGCATTGCCCGCAGACTTCACAGTGGAAAGCGAGCAGGCCCTGACCGTTCCGGGTTGCCAGGGCCAACGTCATCTGCTGATACTGCGCCGCAAGGCTTGATTGGGAACAGACGCATCAATGGCTAAGGTATTCGCAATCGCGAACCAGAAAGGTGGTGTGGGCAAGACCACCACCTGTATCAATCTCGCTGCCTCGCTGGTGGCGACCAAGCGTCGTGTGCTGCTGATCGACCTCGATCCGCAGGGCAATGCCACCATGGGCAGCGGCGTGGACAAGCACGAGCTCGAGCACTCTGTGTACGACCTGCTGATCGGAGAGTGTGACCTGGCCCAGGCCATGCACTATTCCGAGCATGGTGGGTTCCAGCTGTTGCCGGCCAACCGTGACCTGACCGCTGCAGAAGTCGTGCTGCTGGAGATGCAGGTCAAGGAAAGCCGCCTGCGTAATGCGCTGGCGCCCATTCGTGATAACTACGATTTCATCCTCATCGACTGCCCGCCTTCATTGTCGATGCTGACGCTCAATGCCTTGGTGGCTTCCGATGGCGTGATCATCCCCATGCAGTGCGAGTATTACGCGCTGGAAGGGCTGAGCGACCTTGTGGACAACATCAAGCGGATCGCTGCCAAGTTGAACCCCGCGCTCAAGATCGAGGGGTTGCTGCGAACCATGTATGATCCGCGGCTGAGCCTGAACAACGATGTATCGGCGCAGCTCAAGGAGCATTTCGGTTCGCAGTTGTACGATACCGTCATTCCGCGAAACATCCGCCTGGCCGAAGCACCCAGCTTCGGTATGCCGGCATTGGCCTACGACAAGCAATCGCGCGGCGCACAGGCCTACCTTGCCCTGGCCGGAGAACTGGTTCGTCGTCAACGCCGCCAGTCCCGCACTGCACAAGCAACTTAAGGAATCCGCATGGCCGTCAAGAAACGGGGTCTCGGACGTGGGTTGGATGCGCTGCTCAGCGGTCCATCCGTGAGCGCGCTCGAAGAGCAGGCTGTAAAGATCGACCTCAAGGAGCTTCAGCACCTGCCCGTCGAGTTGATTCAACGGGGCAAGTACCAGCCACGTCGCGACATGGACCCGCAGGCGCTCGAAGAACTGGCTCACTCGATCCGCAGCCACGGCGTGATGCAACCGATCGTGGTGCGCCCGGTTGGCGATGAGCGCTATGAGATCATCGCCGGTGAGCGGCGCTGGCGCGCGACTCAACAAGCCGGTCTGGACACCATTCCGGCCATGGTCCGCGAGGTCTCTGACGAAGCGGCCATTGCCATGGCCCTGATCGAAAACATCCAGCGCGAGGACTTGAACCCTCTGGAAGAAGCGCTGGCCCTGCAGCGGTTGCAGCAGGAGTTCGAGCTGACCCAGCAGCAAGTGGCCGATGCCGTGGGCAAGTCGCGGGTGACCGTGGCCAACCTGCTGCGGTTGATCACGTTGCCTGAAGCGATCAAAACGATGCTCGCCCATGGTGACCTGGAGATGGGTCACGCACGGGCTTTGCTAGGCCTGGAAGAGAATCGCCAGGAGGAAGGGGCGCGTCATGTTGTCGCACGTGGGCTGACCGTACGTCAGACCGAGGCGCTGGTGCGCCAATGGCTGAGCGACAAGCCTGATCCGGTAGAACCCGGCAAACCTGATCCGGACATTGCACGCCTGGAACAGCGGCTTGCAGAGCGTTTAGGCTCGGCTGTACAGATTCGCCACGGCGCTAAAGGCAAGGGCCAACTGGTGATTCGCTATAACTCGCTCGATGAGTTGCAGGGCGTACTCACACACATTCGCTGAAACAATTCCTGTTGTAGCGCGCAATCGGAAATCACTACGAATAGTTGAATAGGGGTTAATCCACCCCTATACTCTGCGCGCATTTTGTCGGCACAAATTATGCCAAGTCATCGCTGACTGGCAGGCCGATTCACGGGGAGCAGTTGTGATGGAAATCCGCACGCCAAACCGGTTGCCTTTCCATCGCTGGGCGGTTTTTCCGGTATTGCTGACGCAATTCGTCGTGCTGCTGCTGGCAACCTTGGTGTTGTGGCAGTTGGCTGGGACGGTCAGCGGATATTCAGGGCTCTGCGGAGGCCTGATTGCCTGGCTGCCCAATGTTTATTTCGCCTGGAAGGCTTTTCGCTTTAGCGGAGCTCGGGCGGCGCAGGCCATCGTCAAGTCGTTCTACGCTGGCGAGGCAGGCAAGATGATTTTGACGGCAGTGCTCTTCGCACTGACCTTCGCAGGAGTGAAGCCACTGGCGCCGCTGGCAGTATTCGGCGTCTTCGTGTTGACCCTTTTGGTCAGCTGGTTCGCGCCCCTGCTGATGAATAAAAGACTTTCGAGACCTTAGGGCGTTTGAGGCAACCATGGCAGCAGAAACCGCTTCGGGCTATATCCAGCACCACTTGCAGAACCTGACTTACGGTCAACTACCAGACGGCAGCTGGGGCTTCGCCCATTCGGCTGCAGAAGCCAAGGCTATGGGCTTCTGGGCATTCCACGTGGATACCCTGGGTTGGTCCGTCGCACTGGGTCTGATCTTCCTGTTCATCTTCCGCATGGCGGCCAAGAAGGCGACTTCTGGCCAACCGAGCGGCCTGCAGAACTTCGTCGAAGTGCTGGTGGACTTCGTCAACGGCAGCGTGAAGGACTCCTTCCACGGCCGTAGCCCGGTGATCGCGCCGCTGGCGCTGACCATCTTCGTCTGGGTATTCCTGATGAACGCCATCGACCTGGTACCGGTCGACTGGATTCCTCAGCTGGCCATCCTGATCTCGGGTGATCCGCACATTCCGTTCCGCGCCGTGTCGACCACCGACCCGAACGCGACCCTGGCCATGGCCTTCTGCGTGTTTGCGCTGATCATCTTCTACAGCATCAAGGTCAAGGGCCTGGGTGGCTTCATCGGTGAGCTGACCCTGCACCCGTTCGGCAGCAAGAATATCTTCCTGCAGATCCTGCTGATCCCGGTCAACTTCCTGCTGGAATTCGTGACCCTGATCGCCAAGCCGATCTCGCTGGCACTGCGTCTGTTCGGCAACATGTACGCCGGCGAGCTGGTGTTCATCCTGATTGCCGTGATGTTCGGCGCCGGCATCCTGTGGCTCAGCGGCCTGGGTATCGTGCTGCAATGGGCGTGGGCTGTGTTCCACATCCTGATCATCACCCTGCAAGCCTTCATCTTCATGATGCTTACCATCGTCTACTTGTCGATGGCTCACGAAGATAACCATTAAGACCGCCTGGCGTGTCTGATAGCCTTCCCCGCTCGTTTGGGGGGAGGGCTTAAAAAGTCCGCAAGGGCATGCTGTACCAAACGATTCGTTTTACCGCTTCAAACTAAAAAACCTAACCAATACGACGTAAAAGTCGGGAGGAAAGATGGAAACTGTAGTTGGTCTGACCGCTATCGCTGTTGCTCTGCTGATCGGCCTGGGTGCTCTGGGTACCGCCATTGGTTTCGGCCTGCTGGGCGGCAAATTCCTGGAAGGCGCTGCTCGTCAGCCTGAGATGGTTCCGATGCTGCAGGTCAAAATGTTCATCGTTGCCGGTCTGCTCGACGCCGTCACCATGATCGGTGTTGGTATCGCTCTGTTCTTCACCTTCGCGAATCCCTTCGTTGGTCAAATCGCCGGCTAATCACTCGTTTCGACGAGTTGATGGGTGTGATGGACAAAGACCGAGCGAGGTGTTGGCGTGAACATTAATGCAACCCTGATTGGCCAATCCGTTGCTTTTCTGATTTTTGTACTCTTCTGCATGAAGTACGTATGGCCTCCGGTCATCACTGCTCTGCAAGAGCGTCAAAAGAAGATTGCAGACGGCTTGGACGCTGCCAACCGCGCAGCTCGCGACCTGGAGCTGGCCCAAGAGAAAGTGGGTCAGCAACTGCGTGAAGCAAAGGCACAGGCAGCTGAAATCATTGAGCAAAGCAAGAAACGCGCTGCTCAGCTAGTAGACGAAGCCCGTGAACAGGCTCGTGTCGAAGCTGACCGTGTGAAGGCTCAGGCTCAGGCCGAGATCGAACAGGAACTGAACAGCGTCAAAGACGCCCTGCGTGCCCAAGTGGGTGCCCTGGCTGTTGGCGGTGCTGAAAAGATCCTTGGCGCCACAATCGATCAAAACGCGCATGCAGAGCTGGTTAACAAACTGGCCGCTGAAATTTAAGCGAGGGCGATCATGGCAGAACTGACCACGTTGGCCCGACCTTACGCTAAGGCTGCCTTTGAGCATGCCCAGGCCCATCAGCAACTGGCCAATTGGTCAGCCATGCTCGGCCTGGCTGCTGCAGTGTCCGAAGACGACACCATGCAGCGCCTGCTCAAGGCCCCGCGACTGACAAGCGCAGAAAAGGCCGCCGCATTCATTGACGTTTGCGGTGACAAGTTCGATGCATCGGCACAGAATTTCATTCATGTTGCCGCGGAAAACGACCGTCTCCTGCTTCTGCCGGAGATTGCCGCTCTGTTCGACCTGTACAAGGCAGAACAAGAGAAATCCGTGGACGTGGAAGTCACCAGTGCTTTTGCGTTGAACCAAGAACAGCAAGACAAACTCGCCAAGGTTCTCAGTGCACGGCTCAGCCGGGAAGTGCGCCTGCACGCGTCGGAGGATGCCAGCCTGATCGGCGGCGTCGTCATCCGCGCCGGCGACCTGGTAATCGATGGCTCTGTTCGCGGCAAGATCGCGAAACTGGCCGAAGCATTGAAATCTTGAGTTTGAAGGGGCAGCAGAGCAATGCAGCAACTCAATCCTTCCGAAATTAGTGAAATCATCAAGGGCCGCATCGAGAAGCTCGATGTCGGCTCCCAAGCCCGTAACGAAGGTACCGTCGTAAGCGTTTCCGACGGTATCGTACGGATCCACGGTCTGGCCGACGCTATGTACGGCGAAATGATCGAGTTCCCGGGCGGCGTATACGGTATGGCACTGAACCTGGAGCAAGACTCCGTAGGTGCAGTGGTACTGGGTGCGTACACCTCCCTCGCCGAGGGCATGAGCGCCAAGTGCACCGGTCGCATCCTGGAAGTTCCGGTTGGTAAGGAACTGCTGGGTCGCGTCGTGGACGCACTGGGTAACCCGATCGACGGCAAAGGTCCGCTGAACAACACCGAGACCGACGCGGTCGAGAAAGTTGCTCCAGGCGTGATCTGGCGTAAGTCGGTAGACCAGCCTGTACAGACTGGCTACAAGTCGGTCGACGCCATGATCCCGGTTGGCCGTGGCCAGCGTGAGCTGATCATCGGTGACCGTCAGATCGGTAAGACTGCCATGGCGGTCGATGCGATCATCAACCAGAAAAACAGCGGTATCTTCTGCGTATACGTGGCCGTCGGCCAGAAGCAGTCGACCATCGCCAACGTCGTGCGCAAGCTCGAAGAAGCCGGTGCCCTGGCCAACACCATCGTTGTTGCCGCCAGCGCCTCGGAATCGGCTGCACTGCAGTTCCTGGCGCCGTACTCCGGCTGCACCATGGGCGAGTACTTCCGTGACCGCGGTGAAGATGCCCTGATCGTCTACGATGACCTGTCCAAGCAGGCTGTTGCCTACCGCCAGATCTCCCTGCTGCTGCGTCGTCCACCAGGACGTGAAGCGTACCCAGGCGACGTGTTCTATCTCCACTCCCGTCTGCTGGAGCGTGCATCGCGCGTTTCGGAAGAATACGTCGAGAAGTTCACCAACGGCGCAGTCACTGGCAAGACCGGTTCCCTGACCGCTCTGCCGATCATCGAAACCCAGGCTGGCGACGTTTCGGCGTTCGTTCCGACCAACGTGATTTCCATCACCGACGGTCAGATCTTCCTGGAATCGGCCATGTTCAACTCGGGCATCCGCCCTGCAGTGAACGCCGGTGTTTCGGTATCGCGTGTAGGTGGTGCCGCTCAGACCAAGATCATCAAGAAGCTGTCCGGTGGTATTCGTACCGCACTGGCTCAGTACCGTGAACTGGCGGCATTCGCCCAGTTCGCGTCCGATCTGGACGAAGCGACCCGCAAGCAGCTGGAGCATGGTCAGCGCGTTACCGAGCTGATGAAGCAGAAGCAGTACGCGCCGATGTCCATCGCGGACATGGCCCTGTCGCTGTACGCCGCTGAGCGTGGCTTCCTGACCGACGTAGAAGTCTCCAAGGTCGGCAGCTTCGAGCAAGCACTGATCGCCTTCTTCCACCGTGATCACGCCGAACTGATGGCGAAGATCAACGTGAAGGGTGACTTCAACGACGAAATCGATGCAGGCATGAAAGCCGGTATCGAGAAGTTCAAGGCCACCCAGACCTGGTAAGCCGCAGCGGGGGCCCAGGCCCCCGCTTGCTAACCTGATAGGTGATACATGGCAGGCGCAAAAGAGATTCGCAGTAAGATTGCGAGCATCAAAAGCACGCAAAAAATTACCAGCGCCATGGAAAAAGTGGCGGTCAGCAAAATGCGCAAGGCACAACAGCGCATGGCTGCTAGCCGTCCTTATGCGGAGCGTATCCGCCAGGTGATCGGTCATCTGGCCAACGCCAACCCGGAATACCGCCACCCGTTCATGATCGAGCGCCCTGTAAAGCGCGCCGGTTACATCGTGGTGAGCAGTGACCGTGGTCTGTGCGGTGGCTTGAATACCAACCTGTTCAAGGCCTTGGTCAAGGACATGAACGAAAACCGCGAACAGGGCGTGGAAATCGACCTGTGCGTGATCGGCAGCAAGGGTGCGACTTTCTTCCGTATCTTTGGCGGCAACGTAGTAGCCGCGATCAGCCACCTGGGCGAAGAGCCATCGATCAATGACTTGATCGGCTCCGTCAAGGTCATGCTGGACGCCTACCTCGATGGCCGTATCGATCGCCTCTCGGTGGTTTCGAACAAGTTCATCAACACCATGACCCAAAAGCCGACGGTCGAGCAGTTGGTACCGTTGGTGGCAACCCCGGATCAGGATCTCAAGCATCACTGGGACTACCTGTACGAACCCGACGCAAAAGAGCTGCTGGACGGCTTGATGGTGCGTTACGTGGAGTCGCAGGTGTACCAGGCGGTGGTCGAGAACAATGCTGCTGAACAAGCAGCCCGGATGATCGCCATGAAGAACGCCACAGACAACGCCGGTGACCTGATCAGCGAACTCCAGCTGATCTACAACAAGGCGCGTCAGGCTGCGATCACCCAGGAGATCTCGGAAATCGTCGGCGGCGCTGCCGCGGTTTAACGGTTCAAAAATTCAGAGGATCCAGCTATGAGTAGCGGACGTATCGTTCAAATCATCGGCGCCGTCATCGACGTGGAATTCCCACGTGACGTCGTGCCGAGTGTTTACAACGCGCTGAAAGTACAAGGCGCGGAAACCACCCTGGAAGTTCAGCAGCAGCTGGGCGACGGCGTGGTTCGTACCATTGCGATGGGCTCGACCGAAGGTCTGAAGCGCGGTCTGGACGTCGTCGATACCGGCGCGGCCATCTCCGTTCCTGTCGGTAAGGCTACCCTGGGCCGCATCATGGACGTCCTGGGTAACCCAATCGACGAAGCCGGTCCGATCGGTGAAGAAGAGCGTCGTGGTATCCACCAGAAGGCGCCTTCGTTCGCGGACCAGGCCGGCGGCAACGATCTGCTGGAAACCGGCATCAAGGTTATCGACCTGGTTTGCCCGTTCGCCAAGGGTGGTAAAGTTGGTCTGTTCGGTGGTGCCGGTGTCGGCAAGACCGTGAACATGATGGAACTGATCCGTAACATCGCCATCGAGCACAGCGGTTATTCCGTGTTCGCCGGTGTGGGTGAGCGTACTCGTGAGGGTAACGACTTCTACCACGAGATGAAGGACTCCAACGTTCTCGACAAAGTAGCGCTGGTCTACGGTCAGATGAACGAGCCACCAGGAAACCGTCTGCGCGTTGCGCTGACTGGCCTGACCATGGCTGAGAAATTCCGTGACGAAGGTAACGACGTTCTGCTGTTCGTCGACAACATCTATCGTTACACCCTGGCCGGTACCGAAGTGTCCGCACTGCTGGGCCGTATGCCTTCGGCAGTAGGTTACCAGCCGACCCTGGCCGAAGAGATGGGCGTTCTGCAAGAGCGTATCACTTCGACCAAGGAAGGTTCGATCACTTCCATCCAGGCCGTTTACGTGCCTGCGGATGACTTGACCGACCCGTCGCCAGCGACCACCTTCGCCCACTTGGACGCCACCGTCGTTCTGTCCCGTGACATCGCCTCCCTGGGTATCTACCCAGCGGTTGACCCACTGGACTCGACTTCGCGCCAGCTGGACCCGAACGTGATCGGTACCGAGCACTACGAAACTGCCCGTCAGGTTCAGTATGTTCTGCAGCGCTACAAAGAGCTGAAGGACATCATCGCGATCCTGGGTATGGACGAGCTGTCCGAGACCGACAAGCAACTGGTAGCGCGCGCTCGTAAGATCCAGCGCTTCCTGTCGCAGCCGTTCTTCGTGGCCGAGGTCTTCACCGGTTCGCCAGGCAAGTACGTTTCCCTGAAAGACACCATCGCTGGCTTCAGCGGCATCCTCAAAGGTGACTACGACCACCTGCCAGAACAAGCGTTCTACATGGTCGGCAGCATCGACGAAGCGATCGAGAAAGCCAAGAAACTGTAATCCCGGCGCCCCGCAAGGGGCGCTAATCAGGTTGAGGCAAGCAGATGGCTATGACAGTCCATTGCGATATCGTCAGCGCGGAAGGAGAAATCTTCTCCGGTCTGGTCGAGATGGTAGTAGCGCACGGCAACTTGGGCGATCTGGGTATCGCTCCAGGCCACGCCCCGCTGATCACCAATCTCAAGCCGGGTCCGATCACGCTGACCAAGCAGGGTGGCACTCAAGAGGTGTACTACATCTCCGGTGGCTTCCTCGAAGTGCAGCCGAACATGGTGAAGGTTCTTGCCGACACCGTGCAACGTGCTGCCGACCTGGACGAAGCTCAGGCTCAGGAAGCCCTCAAGGCTGCCGAGAACGCGCTGAACACCAAAGGCTCGGACTTCGACTACGGCGCTGCTGCCGCACGTCTGGCCGAGGCTGCGGCTCAGCTGCGTACTGTCCAGCAAATGCGCAGAGGCAAGTGATCGGCTGCGGCCATCATTTGTGTAGCGATTGAGTAAAAGGGTAGCCTCGGCTACCCTTTTTCTTTTTTCGATTTTCCCCTTTCGGTCAAGCAACTGACCGCCCAGGATTGGTAGCCAGTCATGTCCCTCGATATCGTTATTCTTGCCGCCGGCCAAGGCACCCGCATGCGCTCGTCGCTGCCCAAGGTATTGCACCCGGTAGCGGGCAACTCCATGCTCGGTCATGTTATCCACAGCGCTCGCCAGCTTCAGCCGCAGGGCATCCACGTGGTGATAGGCCATGGGGCAGAGTTGGTTCAAGCGAGACTGGCAGGTGACGACCTCAACTTTGTCATGCAGGACAAGCAACTGGGTACGGGGCATGCCTTGGCGCAAGCTTTGCCGGCACTGTCCGCGGACACCGTGCTGGTGCTGTATGGCGACGTGCCGCTCATCGAGGTGCCGACCTTGCAGCGCTTGTTGGCCAAAGCCAGCGAGCAGCAACTGGGTTTGCTCACGGTTACGCTCGAGGATCCGACGGGCTATGGCCGCATTGTGCGTGATGCGCATGGGCAGGTAACGGCAATCGTCGAGCACAAGGACGCTAACGAGGCACAGAAGTCCATTCGCGAAGGCAACACCGGCATCCTGGCGCTTCCTGGCGCTCGCCTGGCAGATTGGATGGGCCGCTTGTCGAACAACAATGCCCAGGGCGAGTACTACCTGACTGATGTGATCGCCATGGCAGTCGCTGATGGCCTGTTGGTCGCCACCGAGCAACCTGACGATCCCATGGAAGTGCAGGGTGCCAATGACCGCCGTCAGCTTGCCGAACTGGAGCGTCACTACCAGTTGCGTGAGGCCCGCCGCCTGATGGCGCAGGGTGTGACCTTGCGTGACCCTGCGCGTTTCGATGTCCGGGGCGAAGTGACGGTCGGCCGGGATGTGCTGATCGACATCAACGTCATTTTGGAAGGCAAGGTTGTCATCGAAGACGACGTGCAGATTGGCCCTAACTGTGTGATCAAGGATTGCACGCTGCGCAAAGGTGCCGTGATCAAGGCCAACAGTCACCTAGAGGGTGCCGTCATGGGCGAGGGGAGTGATGCAGGTCCATTTGCACGCTTGCGTCCGGGGACCGTACTCGATGCAAAGGCCCATGTGGGTAACTTCGTCGAGCTGAAGAATGCCCATCTTGGTGAAGGCGCCAAAGCTGGGCATCTGTCGTATTTGGGTGATGCCGAAATCGGCGCCCGCACTAATATTGGTGCGGGCACCATCACCTGTAATTACGATGGGGCCAACAAGTTCAAGACGGTCATGGGCGAAGACGTCTTCATCGGCTCCAACAGCGCCCTCGTCGCGCCTGTGGAAATCAAGGCCGGGGCCACGACTGCTGCGGGCTCGACGATTACTCAGTGTGTAGAAGCAGGTGAATTGGCGGTAGCACGCTCTCGCCAGCGCAACGTTTCGGGGTGGAAGCGTCCAGAGAAGATCAAGAAGCCCTGATTATCCACAGCTCTTTCGAGGCCGGCCTTGTGCATAACAAGCCGGCCTTTTTATTTCCCAGGCATTAGCTGGCTAACGCTGGCCATACGGCTGGGTATGGTTATCCACAGCGAGACGACGGGGTTGACGGATCCGCGCATTTAGGTTTTGATTGCGATCATTATCTTTCGAAACGAAACTTAAAGCGCCG